>NZ_JBHXTO010000089.1:0-24003 GCF_042677425.1 Streptomyces sp. NPDC127119
GGATTTCCAGCCCGTCCGGCGTTTGAGGACAAAGGGGGGCGAGGGGGCGCAGCCCCCATGCAGTGACGGGAAGGGTAGGGGCGGCGGGGGCGGAGGAACCCTCTACGCCTGCGGCGGTGGTGTGTCCTCCGGAGGAGGGGGCGCGGCCGTCGCCGCCGTCGAGCCGTGCGGCCCCGGCGCATAGCGCAGCGCCGACTCACGCGAGTGGGACCGCAAGTACCCCACCACCGTGTTGGTGACCGCGACGAGCGGCACGGCGACCACCGCTCCGCCGATCCCCGCGACCATCCCTCCCGCCGCCACGGACAGCACGACGGCCAGCGGATGCACCCGCACCGCCCGCCCGAGGATGAACGGCTGGAGGATGTGACCCTCGATCTGCTGGACGGCCAGCACCACGGCCAGGGTCATGACCGCCGTGAAGACGCCCTGCGTGACGAGGGCGACGACGACCGCCAGCGCCCCGGAGATGACCGCACCGACCAGCGGGATGAACGCGCCGAGGAAGATGAAGACGGCGAGCGGGACGGCCATCGGGACGTCGAGGAAGAAGATGCCGAGTCCGATGAAGATGGCGTCGATCAGAGCGACTATCACCGTGCCGCGGACGTACGCGGTGAGGGTGCGCCAGGCCCGCGGCCCCGCTCCCGCCACTCCTGGACGCGCCGCCGCCGGGACGAGTTTGAGCGTCCACTCCCAGATGCGCTTGCCGTCGTAGAGCAGGAAGAGCGTGGAGAACATCGTCAGGAGGATGCCGGTGAGCGCCTCGACGATGACGGTGACGCCTTCGAGCCCCGCGGACGTGATCTCCTCGGTGTTCGCCCCGACCGCCTCGCGCAGGCTCTTGGCGATGTCCTTGATCTGGTCCTCGGTGACATGGAACGGGCTGTTCAGCAGCCAGCGCTGCAGCTCGTCGATGCCGTCCTGGATCTGGTCGGCGAGGTTGTTGATGTTCTCCATGACCTGCCAGACCACGAACCATCCGACCAGCCCCATGATGACGAAGCCGAGGATCGCGGTGAGCGCGGTGGCGAGGCCGCGCGGGAAGCCGTATCCGCGCAGCCGGGCGACCGTGGGCTGGAGGAGGGCGGTGATGAGCAGCGCGGCGACGAAGGCCAGGACGACCAGTTGCACGGCGCTGATGACGCGCATCAGCACCCAGACGGTGCCCGCGAGGACCAGCAGCCGCCAGCCCGCTTCGGCCGCGACCCGCATCCCCCAGGGGACGGCGGTCGCGGGATCGGGGCGGACGTGGACGACCGGGCCGTCGGGGGACGCCCCCGACAGGGACGAGGACGAGGTGTCCGTACCGACGGCTTCGTCCTTGTCGATCTCGTCGATCTCGTCCGCCTTCTCGGCTGCCGCGCGACGCGCGTCCAGCCGCTCTCCCACTTCGGTGAGTCCGGCACCGATCCGGCCGAACCAACCTGGCACTCGCGACATGAACCGTCCTCTTCCCCCGTTGCTCCCCACCACTCCTCCCTGGAGTCCCTGGAGACGTCGGCATCGACCGTACATGGCAGAAGCCCCTCACCGTAGGACGGTGAAGGGCTCCGCGAGGTTGAGCCGCCGGCGGCTCAGTAGTAGTTGTTGGCCTGCCAGAAGTCCCAGGCGCCGCACGGGCTGCCGTAGCGGCCGTCCATGTAGCTCAGGCCCCACTTGATCTGCGTCGCCGGGTTGGTCGCCCAGTCGGCACCGGCCGAGGACATCTTCGAACCCGGCAGGGCCTGCATGAGGCCGTACGCGTCGGAGGTGGGGTTGTCGGCCTGGTAGTTCCAGCTGGACTCGTGGTCGACGATCCGGCTGAAGCACGCGAACTGGTCCGCCGGGACGAGCTGGCGGGCCATCTCCTGGACCTCGGCGGCGGTGTACGACGCCTTGACCGTGAAGCTGGCGACATCACGCGTGGCGGAACGGCTGGCGACCTTCTCGGCCTCCTTGCGCTCCTTCGCCTCTTTCTCGGCCTTCTCGGCGGCCTGCTGCTTGGCGACCGCGTCCTTGGCCGCCTGCTTGCGCGCGGCTGCTTCGGCGTCCTTCTTGGCTGTCGCGTCAGCCGCGATGGCCTGGGAGTCGGCCTGCTGAGTCAGAGAGGCGGTCTGCACCTGCGCCTGCGCGCCCGCGGGTATGTCCGCGAGGAGCGTGGCGCCGCTCGCCGTTGCCTCGGCGTCATCGCTCGCCGGTGCGGTGCTGCCCGAGGCAACACCCGTTACAGCGCCGACAGCGGTGACTGCGGTGGCCGAGGCCACTGCGAGCCCACGGACCGAAATCCGGCTCACACGGTTTCCTTCCAGCATCGACCGCTACAGGTGACCCTCGCGGACGCAATCTTGCCCCCTGACACTGGCCTCCCAACTGCGGGGTCACGGGAGGCACGGGCCCGGTGGGCAACTCCCCTGCGGGGAGCGCCGCTTGGTGCGCGGGCGGCATACGACGGCGTTATGGAGTTCTGAGGTTCTTGCTGTGCTGTGCCGCTGGGGGTACAGCTGTGTCGTATGCGGGGCCTGACAGGAGTGAGACTCTGCCGTACCCCGGCGCCGGGAGGCAATTCTGTGCCGGGTGTGAAAGCTCACACCTCGTTTGCCTCAGAAGTTTTTCGGAAACGAGCGCGCACGACGACGCCGCCCGGCTAGGCTCTTCGCCTTTACCGGACGGCGCCAACTGCCGTGCGGCCACCATCCGTCGGACAGACCGGGACGGGCGGGGCAGCCGGAATCAGATCTGTCCGTCCTCCAGCATTTCGGTCACAAGGGCGGCAATCTGGGACCGCTCGGACCGGGTGAGCGTGACGTGCGCGAAGAGCGGATGCCCCTTCAGTTTCTCGACGACGGCCACCACTCCGTCGTACCGGCCGACCCTGAGGTTGTCCCGCTGGGCCACGTCATGGGTGAGGATCACCCGCGAATTCGAGCCGATTCGGGACAGAACGGTCAACAGGACGTTCCGTTCCAGGGATTGCGCCTCGTCCACGATCACGAACGCGTCGTGGAGGGAGCGGCCCCGGATGTGCGTGAGCGGCAGGACCTCCAGCATGCCGCGCGCGGTGATCTCCTCGATGACCTCGCGGCTGGTGACCGCGGAGAGCGTGTCGAAGACCGCCTGCGCCCAGGGGCCCATCTTCTCGGACTCGGAACCGGGCAGATAGCCCAGCTCCTGCCCGCCGACCGCGTACAGCGGCCGGAAGACCATCACCTTCTGGTGCTGGCGCCGTTCGAGCACGGCCTCCAGGCCCGCGCACAGGGCGAGCGCCGACTTTCCGGTGCCGGCCCGGCCGCCCATCGACACGATCCCGATGTCCGGGTCGAGGAGCAGATCCAGCGCGATGCGCTGCTCCGCGCTGCGGCCCTTGATGCCGAAGGCCTCCCTGTCACCGCGTACGAGCCGGACGTTGCCCTCGGCCGTCACACGTCCCAGCGCCTTGCCGCGCTCGGACTGGATCATCAGACCCGTGTGGACGGGGAAGTCGGACGCCTCGGGGACGTACAGACTCTCCTGGTCGAAGAGGAGGTCCACCTGCTCGCCGGAGAGCGTCAGTTCGGACATTCCGGTCCAGCCGGAGGAGCCTGTGATGGCGAGTTCCGCCCGGTACTCCTCGGCGAGGAGCCCGACCGAGGAGGCCTTGATCCGCAGCGGGAGGTCCTTCGACACGACCGTGACGTCGAAACCCTCCGCCTGCAGATTGCGGGCGACCGCGAGGATGCGGGAGTCGTTGTCCCCCAGGCGATAGCCGCTCGGCAGCACGCTGGGGTCCGAGTGATTGAGCTCGACACGGACCGTCCCGCCCAGCTCCCCCGTGGGGATGGGGGCGTCGAGACGGCCATATTTCACCCGGAATTCGTCGAGCAGGCGCAGGGCCTGCCGGGCGAAGTAGCCGAGTTCGGGATGGTGCCGCTTGGCCTCCAATTCCGTGACCACGACGATCGGCAGCACTACTTCGTGCTCGTCGAAGCGGTTCATGGCGTGCGGGTCGGCCAGCAGGACGCTGGTGTCGAGAACATAGGTGCGCCGGTCTGGCATACGGCGCTTTGTGCTGGTCACCACGGAAGGACGTACCCCCTCGGATGAGGTCGGGGAGCGACGGAGGAGAGGTGGACCGGTTTCCGGCACCGATGCACGGGCCGTGAACCGGCCCTCCGCCTCGTCCGTACTGACCGCACGGTCGCGCTGGTGCAAAGGGCCTCCCGGGCGGACGGCCCCGTGCCGTCCGCTGAGATCCGACACCCGTGATTCGGGCGTCGACCTGGAGGCTTTATGCCCTCGATCGAGCCATGCCATGCCAGCACACATGACGGCGCCCTGGTGAACTCCTCATTACTTCCACCCCAAAGGACCAATCCCCGGTCCCGCGGCAGCCCCTGGCGGCGGGGCCGCCTCAGTCCCTCATCCGCCGTAGCGCCGGTGGCGGGCCGCGTAGTCGCGCAGGGCACGCAGGAAGTCGACCTTGCGGAAGGCCGGCCAGAAGACCTCACAGAAGTAGTACTCGGAGTGGGCCGTCTGCCAGAGCATGAATCCGGACAGCCGCTGCTCGCCGCTCGTACGGATCACGAGATCGGGGTCGGGCTGGTCGCTGGTGTAGAGGTGCTTGCCGATCATGTCGACGGTGACGTCCTCGGCGAGTTTCTCCAACGAGGTGCCCTTGTCGGCATGGTCGAGGATCATCGAGCGCACGGCGTCGGCGATCTCCTGCCGGCCGCCGTAGCCGATCGCGACGTTGACGAGTATTCCGTCGACGTGCGCGGTGGACTCCTCGGCCTCCTTCAGGACGCCCTGCATCCGCGAGGGCAGGATGTCGGGCGTGCCGACGTGGTGCACGCGCCAGCGGCCGTCGGCGGCGAGGGAACTCACGACGTTCTCGATGATGCCGAGCAGCGGTACGAGTTCTTCCTCCGGGCGGTCGAAGTTGTCCGTGGACAACAGCCAGAGGGTGACGACCTCGACGTCGGTCTCGGAGCACCAGCCGAGGAATTCCTCGATCTTGTGCGCTCCGGCCCGGTGCCCCTGGGCGGCGGTGCTGCCGGCGGCCTTCGCCCAGCGCCGGTTGCCGTCCATGATGACCCCGATGTGCTTGGGCACCTGGTCGTGGTCAAGGTGGCCTTCCACCCTGCGTGCATAGAACCTGACCAGCAAGCGGCGCAGGTTGTCGCGCAGGTTCACGTTTTCGTCAGCCCCTCCGTGCAGATGGCAGTCCCCGAGGGCGACACCCTACCCCCGCCGGAGCGCCTCTCCCCCTAGGGGTACAAGGGCTCCCCGGCCGATGGACGGACCGGGAGCGGACTGCGCGAGGACCGCGCGCAGACCGGGAGCGGACGGGGGGGTGGGCCGGGAGCGAGGGCGCCCGGCCCGGCACGGCGGCGGCCCTGGGGCGTACGCCCGGCGCGTGTCGGCGCACAAAAAAACGGGCCGGTCCGTGGGGGGGGAGACGGACCGGCCCGAGGGGGGGTTTCCACCATAACCCTTCGTAAGTGATGTCGCGCGCATCGGCGTGCCACAACTACTCTCCGGAGTCGGCTGACGTCGTCTGCGTGGGAGTGGAAGCGTTCATTCAGTGGCAGATCATGGCCGATTCACAGCGAATTCGAAGGAGATCGAGGAGAATTCGAAGAGAACCAGGGGGTTCGCACGAGGATATGGCGCGTTGACCCATCCGCCTCGGACGTACGCCCCAAGAGTGACGCGGCCGGGTCGCGACCGGCTCCGCCCCCGGGAATCAAGGGGTGTGGCGGGCACCGCGCAGCCCCCTCCGCAGCGCGGTGCCGTCCCGCGCAGCTTTGCTGACGCGAATTGCCTTGGACCGAACTTACGGGACCCGCGAGAGCGGAATGAGCCAATCGACATAACGATGTGGAAACTCTGTGTGCGTTTCAGGGATTTTTGCAGCTGACCCGTCCGGCCCTCGGAGGGAGTTGACGCTATTTGCTCTCTCTTGAGTATTTACAGCAGGTAATTTCCCTCACTCGTCGATTGCTCACCATTTGACCGCATGTGGACGTCGGGTTGTGCGGCCGTCGACTCCGGCGGCCAGCATCTGACCTAGTTCCCCTCTAGCGTCCCCGCCATGACATCGAAGTTCACGAGGGTCACCTGGGACGAGGCCAGCGCGCGGCGCCACGGGCGTCAACTGCTGTCCCGGCCCGCGCGGTCCGGCACCTCCGTCGCCGCGGTCGCGTCCACGCTGCTCGCCGTGCACGCGCAGGTCCTGTCGGCGGCCGAGCTCTCCCTGGCCCTGCGGCTCGGCGGCGCGACCCGGCAGGACGTGCGGTCGGCGCTGTGGGAGGACCGGAGCCTGGTGAAGACGTACGGCCCGCGGGGCACGATCCATCTCCTCGCCACCGACGAACTCCCCTTCTGGACCGCCGCCCTGACCGCCGTGCCGCACGGCACGAGCCCGAACCCGGCGGTGCGCATGACCCCCGCGCAGGAGGAACGGGTCGTCGCCGCGGTCGGCGACGCCCTCGACGGACGGCAGCTGACCATCGACGAGCTGTCCGAGGAGGTCGTGGCCCGCACCGGACCGTGGGCCGGGGACCTGGTGATGGAGGCGTTCCAGGGCAAGTGGCCGCGCTGGCGCCAGGTGATGCATCGCGCGGGCCAGTCCGGCGCCCTGTGCTTCGCGCCGAACCGGGGCCGCAAGGCGACGTACACCCGCCCGCCGCACTTCGAGCCGCTCCCCGCCGATGAGGCCCTCGCCACCCTCGTACGCCACTATCTGCGCGCGTACGGTCCCGCGACGCCGCAGCACTTCGCCAAGTGGGCCGCCGCGCCGCGGGGTTGGGCCGCCGCTCTCTTCTCGTCGCTGGCCGCGTCCGGCGGGATCGAGGAGGTCGACTTCGAGGGGACACCGGCCTGGGTGGTGGCGGGCGACAGGGACTTCCCCACCGAGCCCGTACGGGGCGTGCAGCTCCTCCCCTACTTCGACGCGTACGTCGTCGCCGCCCAGCCCCGTGAGCGGATGTTCCCCGGCGCCGCCTACCGGCGGGCCCTGGCCGGCGGGCAGGCGGGGAACTTTCCCGTGCTGCTCGTCGACGGGGTGGTCGCGGGGGTCTGGCACCAGCGGCGGCGCGGGAAGCGGACGACGGTGACGGTGGAGCCGCTGGGACGGCTGACCGGCGCGCAGGAGAAGGAACTGGGCGAGCAGGTCGAGCGGGTGGGCGAGATCCTGGAGGCGAGGCCGGAACTGGTGGTGGGGAAGGTGACGGCGGGGGCGCACGCCTGACCGGACGGGAAGTGCGCGGGGACGACTGCTCGGGGACGAGTGCCCGGGACCTACTCGCGCCAGGCGCTCTCCCGCAGCAGCCGCAGGCCGTTGAGCCCGACCAGGATCGTGGAGCCCTCGTGGCCCGCGACGCCGAGGGGCAGCGGCAGATGGCCCGCGAGGTCCCAGACGACCAGGACGCCGATGAACGCCCCCGCCAGGCACAGGTTCTGCACAACCAGGCGCCGGGCGCGGCGGGAGAGGGCGACCGCCTTGGGGACGGCGGTGAGGTCGTCGTGGACGAGTACGGCGTCCGCGGTCTCCAGGGCCAGGTCCGAGCCCGCCCGGCCCATCGCGATGCCGGTGTGGGCGGCGGCCAGGGCGGGGGCGTCGTTCACCCCGTCGCCGACGAAGAGCACCCGGCCGCCCAGATCCCGTACCGCTTCGGCCTTCTCGTGCGGGAGCAGACCGGCGCGTACGCCGTCGGAGGGGATGCCGGTCCGCTCGGCGATGGAGTGCGCGGCCCGGGAGTTGTCGCCGGTGAGGAGGGTGGGCGGGGCGGTGGTGAGGCGGTTCAGCGCAGTGACGGCCTCGGGGGCGCCGGGGCGGAGCCGGTCGGCGAGGAGCAGCCAGCCCGCGCGTACGCCGTCCACGCGCACCACGACCGCCGTGCCGTCGGTGTCGGGGACCGCCGCCCCCTCGCCGAGACGCTCGGGCGAACCGACCGCCACCTCGCGTCCGGCGACGGTGGCGCTGACTCCGCGGCCGGGCGCGGACCGGAAGTCGTACACCTGCTCGTACGCATCCTCGTGCGCCTGCTCGCGGGTCCCGCCGTGTGCCTCCTCGCGCGGGAGGTCGTGCGCGGCGGCCACGATCGCGCGGGCCAGGGGGTGCTCGCTGCGGCGCTCGGCGGAAGCCGCGAGGGAGAGCAGTTCGTTCTCCGAGAAGCCCGGCTCGGGGAGGATCTTGACGAGGTGGGGGGTGCCCTCGGTGAGCGTGCCGGTCTTGTCGTAGGCGACCCGGTCGCTCTGGCCGAGGCGTTCCATCACGACGGCGGACTTGATGAGCACGCCGTGGCGGCCCGCGGTGGCGATGGCCGACAGGAGCGGTGGCATCGTCGCCAGGACCACCGCGCACGGCGAGGCGACGATCATGAAGGTCATGGCGCGCAGGAGCGCCCCGGTGAGGTCGGCGCCGAGGGCGAGCGGAATCGCGAAGACGAGGACGGTGGCGGCCACCATGCCGAGCGCGTAGCGGTGTTCGATCCGCTCGACGAAGAGCTGGGTGGGGGCCTTCGTGCGGGACGCCTCCTCGACGAGGGCGACGACCCGCGCGATGACCGTGTCGGAGGGGTCGCGCTCGACGCGGACGCGCAGGGCGCCGGTCCCGTTCAGTGTCCCGGCGAAGACCTCGTCGCCGACCGCCTTCGGTACGGGCAGGGGTTCGCCGGTGATGGTCGCCTGGTCGATGTCGCTCGTACCGTCGAGGACGCGGCCGTCGGCCCCGACGCGCTCACCGGGCCGTACGAGGATCACGTCGCCGATGGCGAGCGCGGACGCCTCGACGGTTTCCTCCCTCTCCCCCTCGTCCGCCGCGCCCCCCACGGGGTGCAGCCGGGTGGCCGTCGGGGGCGCAAGACCGAGGAGGCCGCGGACGCTGTCCTCGGTGCGGGCGGTGGCCAGGGCCTCCATCGCGCCCGAGGTCGCGAAGATGACGACGAGCAGCGCGCCGTCCATGACCTGCCCGATCGAGGCCGCGCCGAGCGCCGCGACGATCATCAGCAGGTCGACGTCGAGGGTCTTCCCGCGCAGCGCCCTGAGCCCTTCGAGCGCGGGCTCCCAGCCGCCCGCCAGATAGGCGGCGGCGTAGAGCGGGCCCCACAGCCAGGGGGTCGCGCCCAGCAGTTGGAGCGGGAGCGCGACCAGGAAGGCCGCCGTGGAGGCGGCGGCCCAGCGGGCTTCGGGCAGGGCGAGGAGACGGGTGTCGGCGGGCTGCACGAGCGCCACCATACAGGAACACATGAATACGTCTTCATCTGTGCCTGAGGGATTCCGATGGCCGGCGCGGTCGTCTCGCTACGATGTCCGCATGGGTCATGGAGTGGATGCGAAGAGCAGCATCCGCGACCGTCTGGACGCCGTCGGCGCCGCGGACGTCGCGGCGACGCTCCAGGCCCTGGCCACGCCGTCCCGGCTGCGCATCCTGGCGCGCCTGCGGGAGGGCCCGTGCGCGGTCGGCGAACTCGCCGAGGCGGCGGACCTGGAACAGTCGGCGTGCTCCCACCAGCTGCGACTGCTGCGGAACCTGGGACTCGTCACGGGAGAGCGGCGCGGCCGGTCGATCGTGTACGCGCTGTACGACCACCACGTGGCGGAACTGCTGGAGCAGGCGCTGCACCACGTGGAGCATCTGCGGCTGGGGCTGCGGGACGAGGCGTGACCGTCCTGACGTGACCGGCACGGTGCGCGGGCCGGGGCGGGGCGGGTCAGGCTTCGGGCTTGCGGGCCTCGATGAGGTGGCGGGTGCTGTGGGCCACGAACGGGCCCTCCGTCTCGATCTGCTCGTGCAGGCGCAGAAGTTGTCGCCGGTACCGGTCGACGGTGAAGTCCGGCACCATCCACACCACCTTCCGCAGGAAGTGCACGACGGCCCCGATGTCGTGGAACTCCATCCGCAGCCGCGCCTCCCTCAGGTCGACGATCCGCAGGCCGGCCGCCTCGGCGCCGGCGCGCTCGCGGTCGGGGTGGCGGGCGGCGCGGCCCGTTTGCGGATCGCCGGCCTGCGGGCCGAGGAAGTACTCGACGATCTCGAAAGCGCTGCGGGGGCCCACGTGCTGGGCGAAGTACGTACCGCCCGGCTGGAGGACGCGGGCGATCTCCGTCCAGTGCGGCGTCACCGGGTGCCGGCTCACGACGAGGTCGAAGGCCCGGTCACCGAACGGCAGCGGGGCGTCCTCCGGGGCGGCCACGACGACCGCGCCGAGCGGATGGAGCAGCGCGGTGGCCTTGGCGACGTTCGGGGGCCAGCCCTCGGTGGCGACCGTGAGCGCAGGCAACTTCCCCGCGGAGGCAAGGACTTCGCCGCCGCCGGTCTGGATGTCGAGAGCGGCGTCCGCGTGGGCGAGGCGCTCTCCCATGGCGCGCGCGTACCCCCAGGAGGGCCGTTCCTCGGTGGCCCGTCCCTCGAACCACGAGAAGTCCCACCCCTCGGTGGGGGCGGCCTCGGCTTCGGCGACGAGTTCTTGGAAGGGCCTCATCGGGCGATGGTGACAGGAGGTGCGTGCGGGGCGCGACAGGTTTCCTGCGCGGCTACTCCCGTGTCGGGGGCTCGTCGGGTACCGGCTCCTCGTCGAGTACGAGGAGGGCGTGGACGTCCTCCTCGTGGCGGACCGTGCCGGTGTGGCGGAAGCCGTGGTGCTCCAGCAGGCGGACCGAGGCGGTGTTCCCGGTGAAGGGGTCGGCGTAGAGGGGGCGGTTGCTCTCCTCGCGGAGGAAGAGGGCGAGGGCCCGGGTGCCGATGCCCCTGCCCCAGTAGGGCCGCCCGAGCCAGTACCCGACGAAGCGCCGGTCCTCCTTCCCGTCTCCGCCCGCCTCCCACCAGGCGACGATGTGGCCGGCCGGGGCGTCGGCCACGTCGACCGTCCGTACGAGGACGGTGTCGTCGCCGAGGATGCGGGTGGCCCAGTGGGTCATGAAGCGCCCGCGCGGCCGGGCGGGGAATCTCGACCGGCGGGTCGCCTCGGGGTCCTGCTCCTGTTCGAAGAACGCCTCCAGGTCGGCTTCCGCCACGGGTCTGAGCCGTACGTCCGCTTGGGTGTGCGCGTGTTCGGTCATACCTGGAGAGTCTGGCAGGGGGCACTGACAGTCGCCGTGCCGTCGCCGTCGCTCAGGGCACGAGGGGGCGTACCTCTTCCGCGGTGAAGCGGATGAAGCCCTCGGGGTCCGGTTCGTCGGCGGTGGGCTGGAGGACGACCGTGTCGGCGCCCGCCTCCGTGAGGCGCTGCACGGCCTTGGCGACGGCGCCCGCGTCCCCGGCCACGCCGAGGTCCGGGACCGATGCCACGCCCTCGGCCTCCAGTTCGGCCTGGAGACGGGCGGCGGCGCCGGGACCGGTGGCGGTGAGGAGGTAGACGACGACGGTGTGCGGGACGTCGGTACGGGAGGCCGACGCGCGCCCCTCGTCGATGAGCTGACGGGCCTTGCGTACACCGTCGGGTGGCGTACCGGCGGTGAGGATCGTGCCGTCCGCGGCCTCTCCGGAGAGCTTGAGCGAGCGGGGGCCGGTGGCTCCGGCGAGGATCGGCACGGGCGCGGGCGGGGGCCAGTCGAGGGCGACGCCGTCGAGCTTCACGTACCGGCCGTCGGTGGTGACGCGCTCACCGGCGAGCAGGGCGCGCAGGGCGGCGAGGTACTCGCGCAGGAGCGTCATGGGCGACTCGGCCCGTGCGCCGACCTGCCCCATCCAGCTCTGCACGCCGTGGCCGACGCCCAGGACGGGCCGGCCGGGGAAGAGCCGGTGCAGGGTGGCGGCCTCCATGGCGGTGACGGCCACGTTGCGCAGGGGCACGGGGAGGAGGCCGACTCCGACGCGGAGCCGTTCGGTCCAGGCGAGGGCTGCCGCCGCGGCGGAGATGCCCCCTTCGAGGAAGCAGTCCTCCCACAGCCAGAGCTCCTCCAGCCCGGCGTCGTCCGCGGCGCGGGCCAGCTCCCGCAGACGTTCTGGTGGCAGTTGAGGCCGAAAGACAGCACCGAGTGAGGTCATGGCCTGTCCCTACCCGGGGGGTGGGCGGCACTCACACCGTTTCAGCCCTCCTTCGGGAACGTGACCTCCACCCGGCGGTTCTTTCTGCGGCCCTGTTCCGAGGTGTTGTCGGCGATCGGGTAGTCCTCGCTGTAGCCGCGGACCACGAAGGTGACGTTCATGCCACCCAGGTTCGAGGCCAGTCGCTCGTGGACGACCTCCGCCCGCCGCTTGGAGAGGGTGAGGCCGTGGGCGTACGAGCCGAGGTTGTCCGTGAAGCCGAAGACGCGGACGTTCGTGGCCTTCTGGGACTTGATCTCGTTCGCGATCGCCGCGATGCGGGCGTTCCCCTCCGGGTTCAGCTTCGAGCTGTCCTTCGGGAAGAGGACCTCCGCCTGGAGCGCGAACGTCACGTTCTCGTTCGTGTCCTCGCGCCGCTCCTCCCCACCGAGATCCTCGACGACCGACTTGATGTCGAGCACCCGGGCGCCGGCGAGCGTCGCGCCGTCGGCCAGCTTCAGCCCCGGGCTGTTCGCGTCCACCTCCGGTGGCGGGGACGTGCTGACGCTGCCCGGCGGGGCGCTCGGGTCCTCGTCCTCCGCCTGGGCCGCGGTCAGCGGCGTCATGAAGACGAGGGTCGTGAGGGCGGTGAGGGTGACCGACGTGGCGCGGAGGGTGAGGGGCATGGTCACTCGCCCTCGGAGATCTCGACGGCGGCCGGGGGCATCGAGCCGACCTGGAAGGAGACCTTGGTGGTGTCTTCGGGTGGGGCGGGGAACTGGGCGAACCACTCCGTGGTCTCGCCCGACCGGACGCCGCCGGTGAACCTGGTGCAGAGGCAGCGTCCCTCCGTGTCACGCAGCACGAGGTACTTCTTCTTGCCGGTCTGGTCGACCAGGCTGGCCCCCGCGATGGACCCGCCGTTCCCGGCCAGCTCCCGCTCGTCACCCCGCCAGTCCGCCGCCACCCACGACTTGCCGCTGTTGTTGGTCACCGTTCCCTCGACGGTGACGAAGCCGCCGTCGTCCCTGTTCGCCGAGGTGACGGCCAGTGTCAGGCCGCCGCTCTTCACTTCGGCCAGGATCTGCCGCGCGGAGGGCGACTCGGACTTCTCCTTGTCGTCACCCCCGTCGTTCTTCGCCGGTGAGGAGGACGACGTGTTCTTGTCCGAGCCCTCGTCGTCGCCACCTCCGCCGCAGCCGGCCACCGTGAGGACCAGCCCAGTCGTGATCGCCACGGCGGTCAGTACCGTGCGGCCCTTCGTGGTGCGCCGAATGTTCATCGGTACGGCTTCCTTTCACTCGGCCAGTTGCACAGAGAACAGCACGGACGCGTCGGGAAGGTCGTCCAAATCGAAATCTTCGGGGTCGATATCCAAAATGTCGCCGTCACAATCCAGTTCGACGACGTCCTTCGGATCGTCGGGCACGTCGAATTCGCAGCGGGGTTTGATGACGGCCGCCGCGTCGGCGGTCGCGTGCATGCCCTCCGTGCCCGGAATGATCGAGTCCCCGACCGTGTAGTTGGTCTCGATCTGCACCTCGAAGCCGGGGAACCCGGCCGCGGCATAGGGTGCGAACCCCGTCACGCTCGCGTCGTTCTGGGCGGCCAGCTCACCGGCCGCGCCCGCGGCTCCGGCGCCGTCGAACCCGTCGCCGTCCAGCCAGTCCAGCCACTTGTCGTCCACGCCGATGGCGCCTTCCAGGCCCTCCATCAGCTCGTCCCTGGCGTCCTGCGCGGCCGCCAACGCGGCGGCGTCCGCCGCGGACTGTGCTCCGTTCCGGGCGGACGCCGCCTGGGCGAACGCGAAGAAGGCGAACGCGGCGAAGAGCAGAATTCCCGTCAGCCAGATGGAGACCGGGAGAGTCGAACCCCGGTCGCCGCGCGGCCGGCGGGGAGTTGCGGGACGTGCGGGAGCAACGGGAGTCAGCCGCCGATGACCTGATTGACCGCGTCCAGGATCGCGCCGGAGATCAGTCCGTCGAGACCCAGGCCGTCGATCAGGGTGAAGATCCCGGCGATCAGGATCATCAGACCCGCGTACTCCACGAAGCCCGCTCCCGCGTCCCGGTCCCGTCCGCGCATCCGGGAGGCCACGGTCCGGACCCGTCCGTGAAGCGCTCGCTTCAGCCCCGTGGACGTCTCCGGCTCCAGGTTGTTGGTCACAGTGATCCCTTCCCTCCCACCCAAAACCACTACCTTCCCGCGCACCGTACGTGAGAATCCGCCTACTGCGGGTGGGTCCAGGGGCCCAACTTCCGTTCGTCGGAGTCACCGGTTCCACCCCCCGTGGGCGGTGCCCAGCCAGCAGGCGATCGCTTCGCTGCGCGAAGAACTGTGCAGCTTTGCGAAGATGCGGTTGATGTGATTCTTCACCGTCTTCTCGCTGATGAAGCACGTGGCGGCGATCTGCTGGTTGCTCATGCCGGCCGCAATGAGATCCATGACCTCCACCTCCCGTGAACTCAGGTCGTGATCCAGGCGGTTGTGGCCGCGACGGTGGAGTCCCGTCGCGTAGCCGGGGCGAGCCTTCCACGACTGTGCCACAACCGATTGCAGCTGCGAAGAGTTTTGGTTCGGTTCGTACGAAACACCGAGCGAATCCGAGACACCGACGGAGGACGAGGTGAAGGTCGCCGTCCCGTCGCCCAGGTCCCGTACCGCCGTGATCAGTTCATCCGCCGTGAATTCCCCGTGCACGAGATAGCCGACCGCGCCCCGGCGCAACGCCTCGGCCACCACCTCGGGTTCACGGCTGTACGTCAGCATCATCACCGGGGCCAGCCGCGCCAGCCGGGGAAGCGCGGTCAGGCCGTCGGTGCCGGGCATGCGCACGTCCAGCAGGATCACGTCGGGGCGGTGACAGGTCGCGGCGGCGACCGCCTCCGCGCCGTCGGCCGCCTGGGCCACCACCCGGATGTCGGGATGGACGTTCAGCAGGGCCGCGAGACCGGCCCGGACGACCGGATTGTCGTCGGCCACCAGCACGCGCAGGAGCGGGCCGGGAAGTGCCTGGTCAGGCATGTGCGGCCTCCTCTTGGGGAGAGCGTGGGAGGGGTGCGGGGACGGTGGGGGCACAGAGGAGGGTCAGCGTGACCTCCGTGCCTCCGTGTGCGGTGCTGTGCAGGTGGAGCTCCGCGGCCACCGACGCCGCGCGCTCCAGCATTCCGAGCAGGCCGAAATGGCCGGTATTCGCCAGGACTCGTACGTCGTCCAGGGAGACGGCCGTGCCCTCGCCGTCGTCCCGCATCGTCAGGCGCAGGGCGGACCGCGAACACTCCAGCGTCACGCGTACGTGCGTCGCGTTCGCGTGGCGGTGGGTGTTCTCCAGTGCCTCCGAGGCGATCGCCAGGAGTTGGCGGGGCGCGCCCGGAGGGAGGGCGAGGGCCGGGCCCGGCCGGTGGGGGCCCGGCCGGTGGACGAAGGTCGCCGCGATGCCCGTACGGGACTCGAAGTCCGCCACCCTCGCGGCCAGTTCCGTCACCATGTCCATCGGCGGGTGGGACATCGCCGTGTGGGCCCGCAGATCCGTCAGGAGTTCCCTGGACTCCGTCGCCGCCCTGCGTGCCGCTCCCGCCACCGCGGTCGCCTGGGACTTGAGGGTCCGGGGGTTCGTCTCGTTGTCCGCCGCCACCGCCAGGGCCTCCGCCGACAGGGCGAGGCCGTGCAGGGTCTTCGCCACCGAGTCGTGCATCTCCCGGGCCAGGCGGGCGCGCTCGGACTCCACCGCCTCCGCCACCGCCAGGCGGGAGTTCGCCTCCGCCAGCGCCTGACTGGCCGTGCCGAAGCGGAACATCAGGTTGCGCAGGGTGACACCGATGACGCCCGCCGCGACGCAGAAGCCCGCGATCAGGAGGGTGCTCGCGCCGGCGCCCGGACGGTGGTCCCACGCCCTGAACACCGTCAGCAGGACCACCAGCTGCAGTCCCGTGAAGACTCCGGAGCCGCGCCAGCCGTAGAGGAGGCCCGAGAGGAGCGGGGTGCAGACCGCCGCGTACGCGAGGGGGGACGCGGGGGACGCCGTGAGCAGGAGTATCGCGCCGAAGACCAGGTCCACCGCCATGAGGGTCGGATGGGCGAGGAGCTGGGGGGCGCATCTGTCCCAGTCCCTGAGCATGGCGTACGAGCCCATCACTCCCAGGACCGCGGCGGTGAGGACCGCGTGGCGGGGGAAGCCGTCCGCGGCGTTCGCCGTCGCGAAGGGGGCGCCTATCGCGATCAGGGTGAGGCGGATCGCGAATGCCTGGCGGCAGAGGGCCTGGAGGGCGTTGAGTTGGAGGCGGATGCTGCCCGGTGCTGCCGCGTCGTCCGCGAAGTAGCCTGTGGCCCACTTGGCGGAGCCGCCGGGGAGAAGGGGCGTTCGTCGGCTGCGGGCCGGTCGTGGCTGGGCGCGCCCCGCGGCGGAGCCGCCCAATGTCACAGCCCCGCGCCCCTTGAAGGGCCCCTGACGGGGCGCCTTCGCGGGGCGCCGCATCGACGCGGACTTCCAGTTGCCGGCGCCCATCTCAACGCCCCAGGATCGAGCCGAAGTTCGTTCCCGAGCCCAGGAACATGCCCGTGGCGATGAGGATCATCGTGGCCGGGAGCATGAAGACCAGCGTGACCATCGTGGCCTTGGGGATCGTCTTCGCCGCCCGGCGGCGGGAGTTCTGGGCGTCGGTGCGGCGCATGTCCGTGGCGAGCTGGATCAGGGTGTCCGCGATCGGGGAGCCCAGCTCCTCGCCCTGCTGGAGCGCCGAGACGAACTGGGCGACCTGCTCGGAGGAGTTGCGCCTGCGCAGTTCGTCGAAGGCCTGGCGGCGGCTGACGCCCATGTCCATCTGGCGCAGGGTGATGCGCAGCTCGTCCGCCCACGGGCCCTCGTAGTGGTCCGCGACCCGTTCCAGGGCCTGGCGGAAGCCGAGGCCCGCCGACACCACGACCGCCAGGACGTCCAGGAAGTCGGGGAGGGTCCGGTCGATGACCTCCTTGCGATCGCGGACCGCCTGCCAGATCAGGACGTCGGCGGCCAGCAGGCCGAACGCCAGCGCCATCACGGCGAAGAGGGGCCGGCCGTTGGAGAGGAAGATCAGGAAGAGCAGGACGCCGAAGACGCCGTACACCGCGCGGCGGGCCGCGTAGCGGTTCAGGGTCAAGCCGCCGGGGTTGCCCGCCATGTCGATGCGGCGGCGTTTGGCGTCCACGCGGCGGGGGCCCATCAGGCGCAGGACGAGCGGGGCGAAGCGCATGCCGAGGCGGTCGACGGCCGAGTCCGCCTTCGAGACGCGGGTCCCGCCGACCTCCAGCGCGAGGGCCATGTCGCCGGGGAGCTTGGCCTCCGCGCGGTACATGCGGATGCCGAGGAGGAAGCCTCCGACGGCCAGTCCCATCAGCGCGGCGAGCAGCAGAGCCGTCATCCTGGTTCCCTCCTCACACTTCGATCTTGCCGAGCCGGCGGATCACGAAGAAGCCGATCGTGTAGAGGCCCATCGCAATCAGGACCAGGGTCTGGCCCAGCGGGGAGCCGGTCACCTTGGCCAGGGCGCCCTCGTTCGAGGAGTTGATGAGGAGGAGCGAGCCGAGGCCGAGGAGGGGCACGGTGAAGGCCGTCGCGTTGACCTCGGAGAGCATCGTGCGGACCTCGCGGCGGGTCTCCTTGCGGTCCTCCAGGGTCTTGGTGAGGTTCCGCAGGGAGTTGACGACCGTGCCGCCCGCCTTGTTGGACAGGACCAGCGTGGTGACGAGGACGACGAGTTCGCGGGACGGGAGGCGTTCGGCCAGTTCGCCGAGCGCGTCGTCGACCGAGCGGCCCATGGTCAGCTGGTCCGCGACCCGGGCCAGTTCCTCCCCCGCCGGGGCCTCCAGTTCCTCCGCGGCCATCGCCAGGGCCGTGCGCAGGGCGAGGCCCGCCGCCGCCGCGTTGGCCAGCAGGCGGGCCACGTCCGGGAGCTGGTTGATGAAGGCCTCGATGCGCTTCTGGCGCTGCCAGTTGAGGAAGATCGCGGCGCTCCACACGCCGACCAGGCCCGCGATGGGGCCGAAGAACGGGGCCAGGGCCGCCGCCGCGATCAGCCAGAGCGCGACGACCACGGCGGCCACGTACGTGAAGAACTCGCCGGCCGTCAGGTCGAGTCCCGTCGCCGACAGGCGCAGCTGGATCGTGCGGCCCAGCCGGGTGCGGCGCAGCCGGCGGTCGACGGCGGCGAAGCGGCGGGCCCGGCCGGCGGCGGTGCGCAGGGGGCCGCCGCCGGAGAGGCGGTCGACGAGGGCCTGGCGCTGGGCGCGGCCGGACGCGTACGTGTGGACGCCCGCGACGGCCAGTGTGCCGCACAGCATGGTGGCGCCGAGGGCGAGGGGGACCGCGTTGTTCACGGTTCGCTCCTCTCGGTCGGGACTGCGCCGACACCGACGACAGCAGCGACAACTGCTGCGGCTGCGGCTGCGGCTGCGGCGGATTCGAAGGTTCCGGTGGGTGTCATCCGATCGCCTGCCGGGTGTTGAGGACGTCGATCGCCTCCGCCACCCCGAAGGCGGGCGGCAGCGGCTCGTTGGCGACGTACAGCTTCTCCGCGACCGAGCGGGGCAGCGGGAGGTGTTCGAAGTGGCCGTGGACGACCCGGTCGGGGCCGGTGGGGCGCGGGACGAACCGGGTGACGGGCACGATGCGGAACTGTTCGCGGCCGTGCGAGACCAGCAGCGCGATCTCGGTGACCTTGCGGGAGCCGTCCGCGTGCCGGGTGAGCTGGACGACGACGTCGACCGCCGAGTTGATCTGGTCCTTGAGCGCCTCGAAGGGGATCTGCACCTCGGACATCGAGCCCAGGGTCTGGAGGCGCATCAGGGCGTCCTCCGCGGAGTTCGAGTGGACGGTCGCGAGGGAGCCGTCGTGGCCCGTCGACATGGCCTGGAGCATGTCGAGCGTCTCGCCGCCGCGGACCTCACCGACGATGATGCGGTCGGGGCGCATGCGCAGGGAGTTGCGGACCAGGTCGCGGATGGTGATCTGGCCCTTGCCCTCCACGTTCGGGGGGCGGGATTCGAGGCGGATGACGTGCTCCTGCTGGAGCTGCAGTTCCGCGGAGTCCTCGATGGTGATGATGCGCTCGTGGGACGGCACGAGTCCGGAGAGCGCGTTGAGGAGCGTGGTCTTGCCCGAGCCCGTACCGCCGCTGACGATGACGTTAAAACGGGCGCGGACGAACGCCGCGAGCAGCATCAGCATCTGTTCGTCGAGCGAGCCGAGGCCGATCAGCTCCGGGAGCGTGTACGCGCGGGGGAAGCGGCGGATCGTGAGGGTGGGCCCGGTGAGGGCGAGCGGCGGGATGATGACGTTGACGCGCTCCCCGGTGGGGAGGCGGGCGTCGACCATCGGGTTCGACTCGTCCACGCGGCGGTTGACCGTGGAGACGATGCGCTCGATGGTCTGCATCAGCTGCTCGTTCGAGGCGAAGCGGAGCGGGAGCTGTTCCACGCGTCCGGCGCGCTCCACGAAGATGGAGTCCGGGCCGTTGACCATGATCTCGGTGATCGACGGGTCGGCGAGGAGGGGTTCGAGGACGCCCAGGCCCAGGGCCTCGTCGACGACCCTGCGGATCAGCTGGGAGCGCTCGGTGGTCGACAGGACCGGGCCCTCGCGGCTGATGATGTGCCCGAGGACGCGCTCCAGGCGTATGCGCCGTTCGGCGGCCGCGAGGCTCGACATCTCCGCGAGGTCGATCTCCTCCAGCAGCTTGGCACGGTAGACGGCGACGAGGTGTCCGTCCTCGCGGCCGGCTCCGCCCTCTTCGGGGACGGCGATACGGGCTCGCAGGCTCATGTCTTCAACTCCTCTCGGTCGTGAGGTGACTCGGTCGTGCGGTGGGTCGGTCGTGCGGTCAGTCGTCGGTGGGCATCGTGGCCTGGCGTTCCACCGTGACGCTCGGCAGGAGGGGGATGACGGCGGGGACCTGGAGGGTGACCGTCGCGGTGGTGAGGTCGGCGCCCTCGTCGGCCGACACGTCCGGGTTGAGCCAGCCGCTCACCGCCGCCGTCCCCGCCGCTCCCCCGTCGTCGCCCTGCGAGGCGGCCCGTGCCGCGGCCCGCGCCGCCGAACCTGCCTGGTTGATGCCGTAGCCGATCAGGCCGAGCTGGATGGCGGCCATCCCGACGAGCAGCAGGATCGGCAGGAATCCGGCGAACTCCAGCATGGAGACGCCCCGGTCGTCCCGGTCCCGTAACCGCCGCCGCAGACGCCGCGCGAGGCGCTTCATCAGTCGTCCCCCTCCAGTGCGGCTCCGGCCGTGCCCTCGACCGTCCAGCCCGCGTCGAAGCCCGGGAAGAACAGGGGCACCTGAGCGGTCACCGTGGCCTTCATGACGGGGCCCGCGACGGTGCAGTCGATCCCGGCGCCGTCCCAGGCACCCGGCAGGTGCTGCCCTCCGGCGGAACTGCAGGCACCGCCGACGTCCCCGTCGATCGCGTACGCGGCGGTCGCGGCCCGTGCCGCCTCGTCCGCCGCGTTCCCGGCGAGGGAGTACGTGTAGCCGTACAGGGCGCACTGCCACAGGATCGTCATCACGACCAGCAGGATCGGGAACATGCCCGCAAATTCGAGGGTGACCGCGCCCCGGTCGCCGCCCTTGCGGCGCAGGGAGAGGGAGCCTCTGTCCTTGTCCGCGGAGGCCTTGCGGCGCCGGCCGCCACCGCCGCCGCCCGCGGGCTGCTCGGCCATCAGGCCCAGTTCGCCCGCCAGCGCCCACAGGGCCTGCTTGACCGTCGAGCGGGCGTCCAGGTCCTGCATCCGTCCCGCGTCCACGACGGACTGGAGTTCCTTGAAGGCGGCGGGGACCGTGGTGCGGACGACCTTGGTGCCGGTGACGCGCTCGACCAGGGACGGCTGTATCTCCGTACCGCGGGCGAAGCGGTTGACGACCGTGCGGGTCTCCTCCGCCTTGCGGATCTGGAGGCGGTCCCACATGCGGACCATGCGTTTGGCGGCGCGGACGGCCACGACGTCGGGGGTGACCAGGAGCAGGGCCTGGTCGGCGAGTTCGACGGCGGCGGCGTTCGCGGCGTTCAGCTGGGCGCCGCAGTCGACGACGACGAGGTCGTAGCGGGAGCGCAGGGCGCCCAGGACCTGCCGGGCGACGCGGTCGGTGATCTCCTCGCCGCGTTCGCCCTCGGCGGGGGCCAGGAGCAGGCCGAGGCCGGTGTCGTGGGCGTAGACGGCGTCCTGGAGGACGCGCGGGTTGATGTCGCTGATCGCGGCGAGGTCGGCGATGGAGCGGCGGAACTGCACGTCCAGGTACGAGGCCACGTCGCCGGACTGGAGGTCCAGGTCGAGCAGGGCGACCGAGCGGCCCGAGGCCTGGGCGGCCAGGGCGAGCTGGACGGCGGTGACGGTCGCGCCGACGCCGCCCTTCGCGCCGGTCACCGTGACGATCGAGCCGCCCGGTCCCGTGTACAGCTCGGGGGTGGCGCTGCCCAGGTGGCGGCGCATGCCGGTGGACCAGGCCGCGGCGGCCTGGACGCGTTCGGCGAGGGCGTCGTAGCCGAGCGGCAGGCCGACGATGCCGCGCGCGCCGGAGTCCATGGCCGCGGTCAGGACGCCGGTGCTGGTGTCGGCGGTGATGAGGACGACGCCGACGGCCGGGAAGCGCATGACCACGTCGCGGATGACGTCGAGCGCGGGGACCGGGCCGATCCGCTCGTGGACCAGGACGACTTCGGGCAGTTCGTCGAGGGATTCGGCGGCCAGCCGGGCCAGGGTGTCCAGCAGGGCCGTGGTGTCGGGCACCGGCGGGGCGGGTTCGGCGTCGGCGAGCTGGCTCAGGAGGGTGCTGAGGGCACGGGCCGAGTCGATGTCGCCGACGGCGGGCAGGATGCGGATGGTCATCGGCCCGACCTCGCGTGTGACGGCCTCGGGGGGACTGGGAGCACAGGCTCTGAGCGCATCATGGCCTCCTACTTGTCCTCGTCGAGGGTGTACGAGCGGTCGCCGGGGGCGACGGTGGCGTCGGCGCCGCCCGCGATCAGGGCGAGGCGGACGTGTTCGGCGAACGACTCGGCGTACGCGACGCGCTGGGCGTCCGCGGTGTCGAGGGCGAACGTGATCGGGACGGCCTCACTGGCGGTGCGGCGGCGGTCGTTGCTGGACTGGCCGGGGTCGAGCGCGGTCAGTTTGCCGACGTCGATGACGCGGGCGTTCTGCACGATGACCTTCGACTGGTCCTTGCCGTTGTCGCTCTCGTCCTTGAACGTGGCGTAGATGTTGACCCGCGAGCCCGGGTTGATCTTGCCCGCCACCCCGGTCGCCGCGTCGATCAGGATCGCGATCTCCTGCTGGCCGGCCTGCAGGGCGGGCCGGTCGACGATCATGTCCGTCTGGAGCAGCGAGCCCTTCTTCAGCTGCGTGACGGCGATCTTGCCGCGGACCTGGGAGAGGCGGGTGACCGCGGTGGCCGACAGCCACCGCTCGGGCATCGAGACCTTCTCGAACTGGTCGGCCGACAGCTCCTTGTAGGGCGCGATGTCGTCCTTCAGGCGGTACGCCGCGACCTCGGGGCCGACCTTCGAGTTCACGTCGCGGATCACCGAGAGCACTCCGGCGAAGGCGCCCACGGCGCACAGGACCGAGAGGACCAGCAGGATGACGCCGCGGCGCTGGCGCGAGTTCACTACATCTCACCTCGTGGGGACAATGCCGAGTTCAAGGGGTATTCACCGGTAACAGGGGGTGCTGCAAGGTATTCACCGTTATTCAGGTGTACGTGCCTGCCGTGCGGGACTCACGTAGCCCCTCGGGGCAGGGCGCGTACCGAAGAGGCTGCCCGCGCGACGGCCGTCGGAAGCTCGTTCGACGAGGGCGGCGCCAACGGCGCCGCACAGAAACCGCAGCGGTCCCCGATGAGTTCGAGACCGCACCAGTGGCATTCCTCGCGCCGTACGGACGAGACCAGTTGGTAGAGCACGGACACGTCGTAGAGGCCGGCGGCGAACTCGGCGACCCTGCCCGTGCCCCACCAGCGGGCCGACTCGGCGGGCAGCGGCACGGTCGCGACCCCCTGCACGTGCCAGGCGGGGGCGAGCGTCCCGGTGAGCCAGTCGGCGGGCAGCTGCCCGGCCGCGACGAGCATCCGCGTCCCGAACTCGGGCCCGGTCAGCTCCTCCTGCCCGACACGCACCAGCTGGGGCCGCGGAGTGGCCAGTACGGCGAACTGGGCGCCCGGCACCCACGACTTGGCGTGGGACTTGAGCGAGACCGGGATCCGGTCGAGTCTGGCGACCGAGTTCAGCAGGGCGCCCGAGTAGATGTAGTGGGCGAGCAGCCGCGCGGAGGAGGCGAGCACGCCGGGGCTGAAGTCGCAGACGGAGAGCTGGCGCAGCTGCTGGGCGAGCAGGGCGAGACCGAGCGGCGGCAGGTCGAGGGGAAGCAGCGCGATGCGGTCGCTCTCCAGGACGGAGCGCACGGCGTGCAGCCGCCGGGTCACGCCGGCCGGCGCGGAGGACGGGTAGAGCGCGATCACATAGCCGTGCTGCTCGATGAGCGCGTGCATGGCCGTGAGGGAGGCTTCGAGGCCGTCGAGGGGCTGGACGGCGGCGGGCGGGGTCTGCCGGTCGTGCGGCGGGAGCACCAGATCGGAACTGGTGACGGCTATCGCGGTCGGCACGCTGCACACCACCCCGTTCACTGGGACGGGGTGGTCAACCGCGTCCCAGATCGCCCCTGTATCGCCCGAATGTCGTCGTGAATAACGCCATCAATCCCTCACGGACGGACACAACTTGCCACTGTGGCGCCCTTCCGCAACTGCACCTTATCCACGGCGTGCGCCGCTCAACACCGGATCCTTGAGATCAATTCACGCAACGTGCGACGTGATCCACACAGAGTGATCCGCATCCGCCTCAACTCTGCGGCGCGGCAGGCGCGTTGGCCTCGCCAAGGGTCTTGACAACCTGATTGGTCTGGACCAGTTTGGAAAGGCGACGGTGGCCACCGTGTCAGGACCTGTCCAGCAGGTCCAGGTCCTGTCGTCGCAATAACCACGTACCCCCCAACGGGCCCGGGGTAGATGTCCACAAGAACCCCCTG
This sequence comes from Streptomyces sp. NPDC127119, assembly GCF_042677425.1. Lineage (NCBI taxonomy): Bacteria > Bacillati > Actinomycetota > Actinomycetes > Kitasatosporales > Streptomycetaceae > Streptomyces > Streptomyces sp. NPDC127119. The sequence continues at coordinate 23,982 of NZ_JBHXTO010000089.1, forward strand.
CCCCACCCCCCCCCCCCACCCC
>NZ_JBHXTO010000089.1:24013-40433 GCF_042677425.1 Streptomyces sp. NPDC127119
CCGGCCCTGGCCCCACAGCCCCTCGGTCCCCCGGAGGGCCTGGGGGCATTGTGACGACAGGACCCGAGTCCCCTCCCGCACCCCCACTCCCCCACCGGAGGCCCCAGTGGACCGCGTATCAGGCATGCCCAGACGCAGACGGACATGGGCCGGCGCCCTCGCCGCCGTGCTCGCCGCGTCCGCCCTCTCCCTCGCCGGTGCCGGCCAGGCCTCGGCCGCGGACGTCAACAACACGAAGAACGCCGGCTACGAGTCGGGGCTCACCGGCTGGACCTGTTCGGCGGCCAGCGGCGCCACCGTCTCCTCCCCCGTGCACGGGGGCGCGGCGGCCCTGAAGGCCACCCCGGCCGGGCAGGACAACGCCCGCTGCAGCCAGACCGTGGCGGTGAAGGCCAACTCGACGTACACGCTGAGCGCCTGGGTGCAGGGCGGCTACGCGTACCTCGGCGCGAGCGGCACGGGCACGACCGACGTGTCGACCTGGACCCCGGACTCCTCGTCCTGGAAGCAGCTGACGACGTCCTTCACGACGGGCGCCAACACCACGTCCGTGACGGTCTACACCCACGGCTGGTACGGGCAGGCGGCCTACTTCGCCGACGACGTGTCCGTGTTCGGACCCGACGGGGGCGGCGGCGGTGACCCCGACCCGGTGGTCCCCGCGACCCCCGCGGGCCTGAACGTGGCCTCCACGACCTCCTCCTCCGTCTCCCTGGCCTGGAACCCGGTGTCGGGCGCGAGCGGCTACAACATCTACCGCAGCGGTACGAAGGTCTCGGCGGTCACCGGCACCTCGGCGACCGTGACCGGGCTGGCCGCCTCCACCGCCTACTCCTTCCAGGTCACCGCGACGAACACGGCCGGTGAGTCGGCGAAGTCGACCGCGGTCACCGGGACCACCAAGGCCTCCTCGGGCAACGGCGGCAACCTGCCCAAGCACGCGGTGACCGGCTACTGGCAGAACTTCAACAACGGCGCGACCGTCCAGAAGATCTCCGACGTCCCGTCCCAGTACGACATCATCGCGGTGTCCTTCGCGGACGCCACCTCCACGCCGGGCGCCGTCACCTTCAACCTCGACTCGGCCGGGCTCGGCGGCTACACCGTCGACCAGTTCAAGGCCGACGTCCAGGCCAAGAAGGCCGCGGGCAAGAAGGTCATCATCTCGATCGGCGGCGAGCGCGGCACGGTCGCGGTGAACGACTCCGCCTCGGCGGCGAACTTCGCGAACTCCGTCCACTCGCTGATGCAGACGTACGGGTTCGACGGCGTCGACATCGACCTGGAGAACGGGCTCAACGCCACGTACATGACGCAGGCACTGCGGTCGCTGTCCTCGAAGGCCGGCTCCTCGCTGATCATCACGATGGCACCGCAGACCATCGACATGCAGTCCACGTCGAACACGTACTTCCAGACGGCCCTGAACATCAAGGACATCCTCACGGTCGTCAACATGCAGTACTACAACAGCGGTTCGATGCTCGGCTGCGACGGCAAGGTGTACTCGCAGGGTTCGGTGGACTTCCTGACCGCCCTCGCCTGCATCCAGCTGGAGGGCGGCCTCGCCCCGTCCCAGGTCGGCCTCGGCGTCCCGGCGTCGACGCGCGGCGCGGGCAGCGGATACGTCTCCCCGACCATCGTGAACAACGCCCTGGACTGCCTCGCGAAGGGCACGAACTGCGGCTCCTTCAAGCCGTCCAGGACCTACCCGGACCTGCGCGGTGCGATGACCTGGTCCACGAACTGGGACGCCACGGCGGGCAACGCGTGGTCGAACGCGGTGGGACCGCACGTGCACGCGCTGCCGTAGCGGCGGACGGCTTCACGTTTTCGGCGCCGCATCGGTGTGTACGCACCGGTGCGGCGTCGCGTCGTGCTGCGGCTGCGGCTGCGGCTGCGGCTGCGGAATTAGAAGAAGTCCGCCCACGGCTGGTCCCAGATCTGCTTCACGCACAGGACGACGAAGAGCAGGCCCGCGATCGTCAGCATGGCGTTGCTCAGGAGGCCGTTGCGCCACTCGGGCGGTGTGCGGGAGGAGTTGAGGAGCCAGACCAGGGTGAGGGCCAGGAAGGGGAGGAAGGCCGCGCCCAGGACTCCGTACAGGATGATCAGGCGGAAGGGCTGGCCCTCGAAGAGCAGGACCATGGGCGGGAAGGTCAGCCACAGGAGGTAGGCGCGGAACGGCCATGATTTCTCGTGGGTGCCCGATGCGACTTCCTCGCCGGAGGCGGGGGCGGAGGCGGAGGCGGGGGTTGTAGCGGGGGTTGTGGTGTCCGGGGTGGTGCTCTGGCGGTTCGTGCGCTGCGCGGCGGACGCCGCCCTGTCCTTGCGGAAGCGTTCCACGAAGTCCGCGAACATCAGGCTCACGCCGTGCCATACGCCGATCAGCGAGGTGAACGACGTGGCGAAGAAGCCGATCAGGAAGAACTTGGCGGTCGCCGTGCCGTACTCGTCCTCCAGGATGTCCCCGAGCTGGATCAGGCCCTTGTCGCCGCTCGCGATCGCGATGTTGGACGAGTGCAGGATCTCCGCCCCCACGAACAGCATGGCGATGACGAAGATGCCCGTCGTGATGTAGGCGACGCGGTTGTCGAGCCGCATCACCTTCATCCAGCCGGTGTTCGTCCAGCCCTTCGCGTTGACCCAGTAGCCGTACGCGGCGAGCGTGATCGTGCCGCCGACTCCGCCGATCAGGCCGAGCGTGTTGAGGATCGAGTCCTTCTCGTCGGGGAGCACCGGGAGCAGGCCCGCGAACGCCTTGCCCAGGTTCGGGGTGACGCGGATCGCCAGGTAGACCGTGACGACGAACATGACGCCCACCAGGACCGTCATGACCTTCTCGAAGACCGCGTACTTGTTGAACCAGACGAAGACCAGACCCACCAGGCCGGTCAGGATCGCCCACCACTTGAGGTCCATCACGTCCGGGAACAGCGCCTGCAGGGGCAGGCCCGACGAGGACATGGCCGCCGCGCCGTAGACGAAGCCCCAGATCACGACGTACGCCACGAAGAACCATGACGTCCAGCGGCCGAGGCTCGCCCAGCCGTCGAAGAGCGTCCGGCCGGTGGACAGGTGCCAGCGGCCCGCCGCCTCGGCGAGGGAGATCTTGACGAGGCAGCCGATCACGGCGGCCCACAGGAGGGTGTAGCCGAAGTTCGCGCCCGCGATCAGGGTGGCGACCAGGTCGCCGGCGCCCACGCCGGTCGCGGCGACCACGATTCCGGGGCCGATGTATTTCCAACTTGATCTACGAGGAGCGGCCACTTCACTTCCCGGTGGCCCTGGTGCCGTTGTTCCTCCCGGGGGTCCCGCCGTACTGCCCGAGCCCCTGGTGTCCGCGTGTCCCGAGGTGTCCGCCATGCCGATCAAGAAAGCGTAAAGAGATCCTGGGCACAAGAGGGCGTGCGCCGATCCCCACCTGATGTGCACAGCGTGAACTGCCTGTTCGAAGGGTGGTCGAGCGGCGGGAGCGGTTCGTTTTCGGCCTGATTCCGGTGTCGGATTCCGGGCCGAGCTTGACCCGGACATGCCATGGCTTCACGATGAGCGCCACACCGCACAGCCATCCCCCGCTCCAATCCCCACATGTCCGGTGATCCCGGATTCCATGGAGAAAACAGGAGGATCCATGCGTTTTCGTGACAGACGTGGGCGGCGCTCCGCTGCTCTCGCCACGCTCCTCGCGCTGGCTCTCGCGGCGCCCGTCGCCGCCATGACCGACGCGGGAGCCGCCCCCGGCAGGGCTCCCGCCTCCGACACGGACGAGATCCGCCAGTACGAGATCCATGTGCACGGCAGCACCTCCGCCGTCCGTACGGCGATCGCGCGGACCGGCGTCTCCATCGACGAGGCCGACGAAGAGACGGTCGTCGTCTCGGGGCGCGCGTCCCAGGCGAAGGAACTGCGGCGGCTCGGGTACGAGGTCTCGTCCCTCGGCGCCGCGCCCGACCGGTCCAGCGCCGCCGACGTCGGAGTCCTCGACTTCCCCTCCGCCGACTCGCGTTATCACAACTACGCCGAGATGAACACGGAGATCGACCAGCGACTGGCCGCCTACCCGAGCATCATGAGCAAGCGCGTGATCGGGAAGTCGTACCAGGGCCGGGACATCGTCGCCATCAAGATCAGCGACAACGTCGCCACCGACGAGTCCGAGCCCGAGGTGCTGTTCACCCACCACCAGCACGCGCGCGAGCACCTCACCGTGGAGATGGCGCTCTACCTGCTGCGGGAGCTGGGCGCCGGGTACGGGTCGGACTCCCGCATCACCAACATGGTGAACAACCGGGAGATCTGGATCGTGCCGGACCTGAACCCCGACGGCGGCGAGTACGACATCGCCACCGGGGCGTATCGGTCCTGGCGGAAGAACCGGCAGCCCAACAGCGGGAGTTCCGCCGTGGGGACCGACCTCAATCGCAACTGGAACTACCGGTGGGGGTGCTGTGGCGGGTCCTCCGGGTCCACCTCGTCCGAGACCTACCGGGGCGCCTCGGCCGAGTCCGCGCCCGAGGTGAAGGTCGTCGCCGACTTCGTACGCAGCCGGGTCGTCGGCGGCACTCAGCAGATCAAGGCGGGCGTGGACTTCCACACGTACAGCGAGCTGGTGCTGTGGCCTTTCGGGTACACCACCGCGGACACCACGACCGGCATGACGCTCGACGACCGCAACGCGTTCGCCGCGGTCGGGCAGAAGATGGCCGCGAGCAACGGGTACACGGCGGAGCAGGCGAGCGACCTGTACATCACCGACGGGTCGATCGACGACTACCTCTGGGGCAGCCACAAGATCTTCTCGTACACCTTCGAGATGTATCCGTCGTCCAGTGGCGGGGGCGGGTTCTATCCGCCCGACGAGGTCATCGAACGGGAGACCTCGCGGAACCGGGACGCTGTGCTGCAGCTCCTGGAGAACTCCGACTGCATGTATCGGTCCATCGGCAAGGAGGCGCAGTACTGCGCCTGATCCGTGCCTGATCCGTGCCTGAGCTGCGGTCGGCTTCGACGGAGGGAGCGGGGGTGTGGGGAACTGCGCGTTCGTTGTGGCCGGGTGCGCAGTTCCCCGCGCCCCTAGGGGGTGGGTTCCGCTGTCTTGGATTCTTCGGGTTCGGCTTCGGCTGTGGGTTCGGCCTCGGCGGTGGGTTCGGCTTCGGCTGTGGGTTCGGCTTCGGCTTCCTCGAAGTACGTGTCCAGGACCTCGTCCAGGTCCGTTTCCCACGCCTTGAAGTCGGCGCGTGACTTCGCCTCGATCTCCAGGGGGTACCAGCGGCGGTCGGGCGTGTGCACCGTGATGGTGAAACGCTTCCCGAAGCGCGGAGACTCCGTCTCCACCGCGCCGATCTCGTCCCAGCGGAACTCGGCCTCCTGGTCGTCCAGGGTCAGCCGTACGCCCTTGTGGTCCGCGATGATCTTCGCGCGGCGGTCGGAGGCTTCGAAGACCGGGGCGCCGTCGGGGGCCGGGGTCTCCTCGGGCTCGTCGGACTCGACCGGCTCGTCGGGCTCGGGCTTGTCCTGCTTGTCGCGCTCGGGCTTGCTGGAGGGTTCCTGTTCCTCCTTCGTCGCCACGTCGTCGGACGCCGTCCCGGAAGAGACGGCGTCCGACGGCTCCGGCTTCGCGGCGGCGGGCTCGGCGGGGCGCGGGCCCGTGATGCCGGGCACGGCCGCCGGGTCGACCGCGGCACCTTGCAGGGGCTGGATGTTGGGTCCTATGCGCTGCTCCACAGCGGGCAGTATGGTCGACGATCCTGTGTCAGGAACAGTCGGACTCCGGTTCGTCCCGCTACATCGTTATATGAAGACGCTCAGCGCCGCCGCCATCGCGAAGCCCGCCACCGACAGCACCGTCTCCAGGACCGTCCACGACTTGAGGGTGTCTCGTTCGGAGATGCCGAAGTACTTGGCGACGATCCAGAAGCCGCCGTCGTTGACGTGCGAGGCGAAGATCGAGCCGGCCGAGATCGCCATGATGATCAGTGCCAGGTGCGCCTGGGAGAGGTCCTGGCCCTCCACCAGCGGGACCACGATGCCCGCCGTGGTGACGATCGCCACCGTCGCCGAACCCTGGGCGACCCGCAGGACCACCGAGATCAGGTAGGCCAGCACGATCACCGGCAGGCCCACGTCGTTGAACGTGTCCGCGAGCGCGTCCGCGATGCCCGAACCCTTGAGTACCGCGCCGAAGACACCGCCCGCGCCCACCACCAGCAGGATGTTGCCCACCGGCTTGAGGGATGACGTGGAGACCGTTTCGAGGGACTTGCGGGACCAGCCTCGCCTGATGCCCAGCAGGTAGTACGCCATCAGCAGCGCGATCGTCAGCGCCACGAAGGGGTGGCCGAAGAACTCGATGACCGAGCGGAAGGTCGACGGGTCCAGCGCGATCGAGGAGAACGTCGCGGCCAGGATCAGCAGCAGGGGTGTGCCGATGATGAGGAAGACCGTGGGGAGGGGGACCGGCTCTTCCGCGTAGTCGTCGGGAGTTGTGGTGGTGGCCACGGCGCCTGTTTCGCCTGCGGCTGCGTTGGCGGGCCCTCCTGTGGAGCGCGCTGCCGCTCGGCGGGCCGCGCGCTCCTCCGCCACGGCGGCCTTCGCCTCGTCCGCCGCCTCCAGCATGTCCTGCGGTACGGGGACGAAGAGGCGCTTGCCGATCCAGGCCGCGTACGCCCACGCTGCGAGGACGGCCGGGATGCCCACGACGATGCCCATCAGGATGACCCAGCCGAGGTCCACCTTGAACAGGCCCGCGGCGGCCACCGGGCCGGGGTGCGGGGGCAGGAACGCGTGCGTCATCGACAGGCCCGCGAGCAGGGGCATGCAGTAGAGCAGAATCGACTTGCCCGAGCGCTTGGCGGCTGCGTAGACGATCGGCGCCAGGACGAAGATGCCCACGTCGAAGAAGACCGGGATGCCGAAGATCAGGCCGGTGAGGCCCATGGCGAGCGGGGCTCGCTTCTCGCCGAAGAGGTTCAGGAGGCGGGTGGAGAGTGCCTCGGCTCCGCCCGACACCTCCAGGATCGCGCCCAGCATCGTGCCCAGGCCGATGATGATCGCCACGTGGCCGAGGATGCCGCCCATGCCCGACTCGATCATCGAGACGGACGCCGATCTCTGGACCGTGCCGAAGAGTTCCGTGACGGAGAGGCCGGCGGAGAGGCCCACGGCTATGGAGACCGCCAGCAGGGCCACGAACGGCTGGAGCCTGACCTTGATGATCAGGACCAGCAGAAGAACGATGCCCAGGGCCGCGACGGTCAGGAGTCCTGCCGTGCCGTCCAGGAGGAGGAGCAGGCCTCCTGTGTGGGGTGGGGTTTCTGGGGCTGGTGGGGCTGCTGCGAGGAGCGGTGTCATGGGGAGGGCCTCTTCTTCGGGGCAGGGTGTGGGGTGGGGCTGGGGTCTGGGGTGGGGGGTTGGGTGGGGTTTGGAGCATGTTTTTGGGCAGGGGGTATCGCCGTACGTCGTGCGGGGGTTTGGGGGGCGGCGTTTTACGCGGTCAGGACCGCCAAAGCGTCGATTTCGATCAGGAGGCCCGCGGGGAGGCCCACGTAGACCGTGGTGCGGGCCGCCGGGGGTGCCGTGAGGTTCTGCTCTTCGAAGTACGTGTTGTAGATCGCGTTCATCTCTGCGAAGTGGTCCACGTCCGTGAGGTAGACACGGATCATCATCGCGTCGTCCCAGGAGGCGCCGCCCTCTTCGAGAATGGCCTTGACGTTGGCGAACGTCTGGAGCGTCTGCTCACGCAGGGTCGGCCCCGCGGGCGTCGGCGGCTGGCCCTCCACCGCGGGCAGGAAACCGACCTGGCCCGCGACCTGGAGGATGTTGCCCTTCCTGACGCCGTGCGAGAACTTGGCGGGCGGGGTGGTGTGGGTCTTCGGGGTGAGGGCGGTCTTGTCGGTCATGAGCTGGGTTCCTTCGTCGGGTTCTTGCCTGAGTACTCTGCGCTGATGGCCTCCGCGGTGCGGCGGACCAAGGGGAGCAGTGTGAGGAGTTCGTCCGCGGTGACCACCACGTTCGGGGCCGATACGGACATGGCTGCCACTACGCGTCCGTCGGTGCCCCGGATGGGGGCGCCCACGCAGTTGATGGACTCCTCGTGGCCTCCTAGGTCGGTGGCCCAGCCCTGTTCTCTGACCTTGTCCAGTTCCCGCAGGAAGGCGGGGGCGCTGGGGGTCGAACGGGCTGTGTACATGGGGTAGTCGAGCTTCTCCGCGAAGGCTCGGCGCTCGGGGTCGGGGAGGTCCGCGAGGAGGAGTTTGGCCACTGCGGCGACCGTGATGGCTACCGGTTTGCCGATGCGGGAGTACATGCGGACCGGGTAGCGGCTGTCGACCTTGTCGATGTAGAGGACCTCGCCGTCCTCGTGGACCGCCAGGTGGACCGTGTGGCCGATATTTTCGTTGAGGCGTACGAGGTGGGGGTGGGCGATCTCGCGGACGTCCAGGTTCTCCACGGCTTCCTGGGCCAGCGCGAAGAGGCGGGCGCCCAGGCGGTAGCGCTGGTCGGACTGGCGGTAGACCAGGCCGTGTTCGTGGAGGGTGCGCAGGAGGCGTAGGGCGGTGGACTTGTGGACGTCCAAGCGGTCGGCGACCTGTCCTAGGTCGGCGGGGCCCTCGGCGAGCAGCGGCAGGATGCTCAGCGCTCGGTCGACTGTCTGGCTCATGGGGTCGGTACCTCCTCCTGGGCCCGGTCTGCGGTGTTCGTCCAGCCGGGGGCGAGTCGAAGTCTCCCCCACGCGGTGTCGTCCAGGGCGGCGAGGCGGTCGGCGTGGGCGCGGGAGGGGGGTGCGGCCAGGTCTCCTGGGGTGGTGAGGGCTGCTGCGGCCATGAGGTGGCCGTGGCGGAGGCGGTGTTTCGGGGGGAGGCCGCGGAGGGTCGCCGAGAGGAAGCCTGCCGCGAAGGCGTCGCCTGCTCCCACGGGGGCCACTACGTCCACGTGGAGGGCGGGGGCCTCGGTCACGGTGTCGCCCTCGCGTGTCGGGTGGGGCGGGGGCGTATGCGTGTGCGTGTGCGTGGAGACTTTCGACTCGAAGACCGTGGCGCCTTTGCTGCCGTTTTTGATCACCAGGGTCCGGGGTTCCGGGAGTGCCTCTCGGATGGCTGTCGGGCCTCCTGTGATGCCCCACGCCTCCTCGGCCTCGTCCTCGCCCACGAAGACCAGGTCCGCGCCTCTGGCCAGGGTGAGGAGGGTGTCGCCCGCCGTGGTGGCGTCCGGCCAGAGCCCCTCCCGGTAGTTCACGTCGAAGGAGATCAACGGGCGGGGGATGGCGCCACTTGGGCAGGGGGTCGTGAGGGATTTCAGGAGGCTCAGGCAGGTGGTGGAGAGGGCTGCTGTGATGCCGGAGAGGTGGAGGATGTCCGTCGCTTGGAGGGTCCTGAGGTCGACCGTGGTGGGGGACATGGCTGAAGCTGCGGAGCCTGTGCGGTAGTACGCCACCTCGTGGGCGTCTGTCGCTCTGTCGCCGGCCGTGCGGAAGTAGATGCCCGTGGGGCGGGTGGGGTCGCGTTGTACGGCGGAGGTGTCCACGCCGTAGGACGCGATCGTCTCCAGGAGGTGGTCGCCGAAGCCGTCCGCGCCGACCCTGCTGACCCATCTGGTGGTGTGGCCGGCGGCTGCCAGGACGCACGCCACGTTGGATTCGGCGCCGCCGATCGCGCGCTCGAACGTCGGTACGTCGGCGAGGCGGCCCGGGCGGGAGGGGAGGAACGTGACCATGGACTCGCCGAGGGTGACGACCTCCGCTGCGGCCGGAGGGCGCTGGGTGTCGTCGCGTTCGGGCGGTCCGGTGCGGGTCACGGTGGTGGGGGCTCCTGTCTCTGCCGTGGGTCTGGGCGGCTCCGTTGACCCGGCGTTGGCCGAGATGTTAGACAGCAGTAAGCGTGATACGCAATGGTCGTTGCGGAGGATGCAATGGCCTTGATCAGGGAGGCTCGCCCTATGGCCGCCGACTCCGTCTCTGCCCGTGGCAGGGAACGTCTTGCTTCGCTCGCCGACGAACCTGTCGACCATCGGTTCAAGGGCCTGCCGCCCGACGCCGAAGGGCTGACCGTCGGCGAGCTGGCCCGTGAGCGCCGCAATCTGTTCAGCGGTGGGTTCACCACGCCGTTGCTCGCCCTCTCCGCCGAGCGGCTTGAGCACAATCTGCGGCTCATGGAGACGTACGCGGAGCGGCATGGTCTTGTCTTCGCTCCGCACGGCAAGACGTCCATGGCTCCTCAGCTTTTCTGGCGGCAGATCGAGCACGGGGCCTGGGGCATCACGCTTGCCGTGCCGCATCAGGTGCGGGTGGCCCGCGCCTTCGGTGTCCAGCGGATCTTTCTGGCCAACGAGTTGGTCGATGCGACCGCGCTCGCGTGGGTCGCCGCCGAGTTGGCCGCCGATCCCTCGTTCCGGTTCGTCTGTTACGTCGACTCCGTGCGGGGGGTCGAGTTGATGGATGCCGCGCTGCGCGGGGTCTCCTCGCGGCCCGTGGATGTCGTCGTCGAGCTTGCGGCCGGTGAGGGTGCTCGGACCGGGGTGCGGACCGAGGCCGAGTGCGGGGTCGTCGCCGACGCCGTGGCCGGCGTGGACACGCTTCGGCTGGTGGGGGTCGCGGGGTACGAGGGTGAGGTGCCGGACGCCGACCCCGAGCGGGTACGGGCCTGGTTGCGGCGGCTCACCGGCCTGGTCGTGGACTTCGACAAGGCCGGGCGGTTCGCGGGGGCGGGGCTCGACGAGATCGTGGTGAGTGCGGGTGGCAGTGCCTGGTTCGATGCCGTGGCCGATGTTTTTGTTGAGTTGCCCGAGTTGTCGCTTCCTGCGCTGAAGGTGCTGCGATCGGGTGCCTACGTCTCGCACGATGACGGGCACTACCGCGAAGTGACGCCCTTCGTACGGGTTCCTGAGGAGGGTGCTCTGCTGCCCGCCTTCCGGCTCTGGGCGCAGGTCGTCTCCCGGCCCTCGGCCGAGCAGGCCTTCGCCAACGCCGGCAAGCGCGACGCCGCGTACGACCTCGATCTGCCCGTCGTGCAGGTCGTGCGGGGGGAAGGGGGTGAGCGGCCGGCCGATGGTGTGCGTGTCGTCTCCCTGTCCGATCAGCATGCCTGGATGCGGACCGACGAGGGTGCCGCGCTGGAGGTCGGTGACTGGGTCGGGATGGGGCTCTCGCATCCCTGTACCTCGTTCGACAAGTGGCAGTTGATTCCTGTGGTGGAGCAGGACGGCACCGTCGTCGACTACGTCCGCACCTACTTCTAGGAGCTCGCCATGCTGGATCTCGTCATCCGTGACGTGGACGTCGTCGACGGCAGCGGAGGCCCGTCCTTCCGGGCCGACGTGGGGATCGAGGGCGGCAGGATCACGACCGTGGTGCAGGAGGCGGCTGCCGCCGGGTGTCTGCGGCCCGTCGCCCGGCGAGTGGTGGACGCCGAGGGGCTCGTACTGGCTCCGGGGTTCATCGACATGCACGCCCACAGCGATCTCGCCCTGCTGCGGGACCCCGATCACAGCGCCAAGGTGGCCCAGGGGGTCACGCTGGAGGTCATCGGGCAGGACGGGCTGTCGTACGCCCCCGTGGACGACCGCACGCTCGCCGAGGTGCGCCGCGCGATCACCGGCTGGAACGGCAGCGGGGATGACATCGACTTCAGCTGGCGGTCCGTGGGTGAGTATCTGGATCGCCTGGACCATGGGTTCGGTGGTGAGGGGATCGCCGTCAACGCCGCCTATCTGATTCCCCAAGGTGCTGTGCGGATGCTCGCCGTCGGCTGGGACGACCGGGAGGCTACGCCCGAAGAGCTGCGGCGGATGCGGCGGTTGGTCGCCGACGGGATGCGCGAGGGCGCGGTCGGCATGTCGTCGGGGCTCACGTACACCCCCGGCATGTACGCCAAGGACGCCGAGCTGACCGAACTGTGCCGGGTCGTCGCCGAGTACGGCGGCTACTACTGCCCGCACCACCGGTCGTACGGCGCCGGCGCCCTGGACGCCTACCGGGAGATGGTGGAGCTGACCCGTGAGGCCGGATGCTCACTCCATCTCGCGCACGCCACCATGAACTTCGGCGTCAACAAGGGGAAGGGGGGTGACCTGCTGGCGCTGCTCGATGAGGCGCTGGCCGGTGGGGCGGACATCAGTCTTGATACGTATCCGTACACGCCCGGGTGTACGACCCTTGTGGCGATGCTGCCCAGTTGGGCGAGTGAGGGCGGGCCGGAGGCCATCCTGGCCCGGCTGAGGGATGAGGGGGCGGGCGGGGCGGCCGAGCGGATCCGGCACCACATGGAGGTGGTGGGGTCGGACGGGTGCCATGGCGTGCCCATCGAATGGGACACCATTGAGATTTCGGGTGTCGCCGATCCGGCACTCGGGTCCTACGTGGGGCTGACCATCCAGGAGTCCGCGGACGCGCGGGGCGAGGCGCCGTGGACGACCGCGCGTCGGCTGCTGCTCGACGACGGTCTCGGGTCGACGATCCTCCAGCACGTGGGGCACGAGGAGAACGTGCGGACGATCATGCGGCATCGCGTGCACACCGGCGGTTCGGACGGCATCCTGCGCGGTGACAAGCCGCATCCGCGGGCCTACGGCACCTTCCCGCAGTACCTCGGACGGTATGTGCGGGAGTTGGGTGTGCTGAGCCTGGAGGAGTGTGTCGCCCACCTGACCTCGCGTCCGGCGGCGCGGCTGCGGCTGCCCGACCGCGGGCTCGTGCGGGAGGGGTACCGGGCGGACCTGGTTCTCTTCGACCCGCAGACGGTGGCCGCCGGTTCGACCTTCGAGGTCCCGCGTGCGCTGCCGACCGGTATCCCGCATGTCCTGATCGACGGGCGGTTCGTCCTCGAGGACGGGCGGCGGACGGATGTACTGGCGGGGCGGGCGGTCCGCCGTACCACTGGCTGACCGCCCGCTCGTCGGCCGACCGGTTACGGCTTGGGCAGGGTGCAGCCGCTGGCGTTCAGGTCGAGTTTGCTGTCGAGGCCGAAGCAGGCGGGTATCTGGTAGGTCTCCTGGCCGTAGTTGATGCCCGCGCGGACGGTGACGGTGCCGTTCTCGTCCACCTCGCACGGGTTGTTGTCGGTGCAGCGTCCGCCGTCCTCGTTGCCGGTGTTGTTGACGGCGACGACGTTGCCGGTGGCGTTGTCGACCACGGGTGAGCCCGAGGTGCCGCCGATGGTCTGGCAGGCGGAGGTGTAGCGGACCGAGTCCTTCCAGGTCCAGGCACCCTCCTTCAGGCGGTAGGCGAAGCCGTCGACGTTGCAGGCGTACGTGCGCTTCCAGTAGCCGGAGACGACCGTGATGGCGGTGCCAGCGACCGGGTGCGTGTCGTTGAGGGTCAGCGGGCTGATGCCGTACGAGGTCTTGATCGCCCCGTACGTGGTGGTGAGCTGGTAGAGCGAGACGTCCGTGTCGGTCATGGTGGCGTATGCGATCTTGCTGGCGCGCAGGGTGGCGACGCGGGTGCCGGCGGAGTTCAGCAGGCCGAAGGTGCGGGTGGAGGCCTGGTCGACGATGACCTCGCCGGCCGCGGGGAAACCGGTCTCCAGGCAGTGGCCGTTCGACATCACCAGCGCCGGGTCGTCGTCCTCGGAGTCGGGGAAGCGCACGACGGAGCCGGAGCAGTTGCTGAGCGAGACCGTGCCGGCGAAGGTGACGGCCTGGATGGCCGCGGGCGCCTTGGTTTCGGTCGTCGTCTCCGTGGCGGCCACCGCCGGTGCTGCCAGGCCGGCCCCTGTGATCATCAGGGCGCCGAGCGCGGCAAGGAGAGGCTTTTTCATGTGGGGGGTCCCCTCTTGTGACGTGAGCGGCCGAAGATCTTCCGGCCACTTCCCGTTTTTGTCATGCGCATTCTTAGCGCCCACCCCCACCCCGACAAGAACCCATTTCCAGCCGCCGAGTGTGCGCGCACCGGGGGCCCGCGTCCTGCGGGTGGGTGGGGGCCGACCCCGGGCGTTTTTCAGGGGCGAGGGGAACGGCGCGGGCGACGCCAACCGGGCCAAGGTTGAAAACAGACGCGCACCCCCACCCCCCAAGGGGCGCGGGGAACGGCGCGGCCCACCCCCACCGACCCACACCCGACATACGACAGCCACCCCCACCCCCTAAGGCGCGCGGGGAACTGCGCGGCCAACCCCCACCGAGCCGCACACTCATAACAGCCGCACGCCCCACCCCCTCAGGGGCGCGGGGAACTGCGCGACCAGCCCCCACCGGCCCGCAGGTGAAAACAGTCGCGCACCCCCACACCCCCACACGCCCAAGACGGACGTCTCACGTGGCGGAAACACGGCGCAATAACCCCTACCCGCCCGTAAGCTCACGAACATGCAGGTGATCCAGTCGACCAAGCTCGCCAACGTCTGTTACGAGATCCGGGGCCCGGTCCTTGAGGAGGCGATGCGGCTGGAAGCGGCAGGCCACCGCATCCTCAAGCTGAACACCGGAAACCCCGCAGCGTTCGGCTTCGAGTGCCCGCCGGAGATCCTGGAGGACATCCTCCGCAACGTCTCGTCGGCGCACGGCTACGGAGACGCGAAGGGCCTGCTCGCGGCCCGCCGCGCCGTGGTCATGCACAACCAGACCCTCGGTATAGAGACGGACGTCGAGCACGTCTTCATCGGCAACGGCGTGTCCGAGCTGATCGTGATGGCGATGCAGGGCCTGCTGGACGACGGCGACGAGGTCCTCGTACCCGCGCCGGACTACCCCCTGTGGACCGCCGCCGTCTCCCTCTCCGGCGGCACCGCCGTCCACTACCGCTGCGACGAGCAGTCCGACTGGATGCCCGATCTCGCCGACGTGGAGCGGAAGGTCACCGACCGCACCAAGGCGATCGTGATCATCAACCCGAACAACCCGACGGGCGCGGTCTACGACGAGGCGATGCTGCGGGGCCTCACCGACATCGCCCGGCGTCACAACCTGCTGGTCTGCTCGGACGAGATCTACGACAAGATCCTGTACGACGAGGCCGTGCACACCCCGACCGCCAAGGTCGCCCCCGACCTGCTCACCCTGACCTTCAACGGGATGTCGAAGGCGTACCGCGTGGCCGGGTACCGGGTGGGGTGGATGGCGATCTCCGGGCCGCGGGCGCACGCCGACTCGTACATCGAGGGGCTGACCATCCTCGCCAACATGCGGCTCTGCGCGAACATGCCCGGTCAGCACGGTGTCGTCGCCGCTCTGAGTGGTCGGCAGACCATCAACGATCTCGTCCTGCCCGGCGGGCGGCTGCGGGAGCAGCGGGACGTGGCGCACAAGCTGCTGACCCAGATCCCGGGCGTGACCTGCGTGAAGCCGAAGGGCGCGCTCTATCTCTTCCCGCGTCTCGATCCGAAGGTCTACAAGATCAAGGACGACCGGCGGATGGTGCTGGACCTGCTGCGCACCGAGAAGATCATGGTCGTGCAGGGGACGGGCTTCAACTGGCCGGAACCCGACCATTTCCGGGTCGTCACCCTGCCGACCGCGCGGGATCTGACGGACGCGGTGACCCGGATCGGGAACTTCCTGGACGGGTACGGACAGAGCTGACGCATGGTCACCCTGTGTGGTCGGGTGGCTTCGTTTTCGGAGTCTGCTCAACTTTAGACGAAATCTAAGCTAGGATGGCTTCCTGTCAGAGCACAGGAGGCCATCTCCCATGTACGAACCGATTCGCACCAAGTCGGTCCACACGATGGCCGGCACCGCCGACTTTCCCCATCGGTCGCGCGAGGAGGAGCTGGACATCCAGCTCGCCGGTCATCTGGCGGCACTGCTCGCGGTCACGGACGAGCTCCGCGGGCTCGAACCGTCCGCATCCGCCGAGCTCGACGCCGCCGCGGAGAGGCTGGCCGAGCAGGTGACCCGGCTGCGTGGGGGGCGTCCGCCCGTCCGGGCGGGGGTTGCCGTCGGCGGGGGCGGCCGTGGGCCCGTGCCCGCGGGGTTGCATCAGCGGGCGCATGCCCTGGCGGGGCGTGCGCTTGTCGTCGCCGCGTCTCGGGCGGATACGGCGGGGGCGATCCTCGCCGCGCAGCGCATGGATGCGCATGCGGCTGCCGTCGCCGTCACGGAACCGGCGCTCACAGCTCACTGAGCTCACTGAGCTCACTGAGCTCCCGATCGACCCCGGTCCGCGCGCACCCGCAGCGACGTGCGGACCAGGTGCCATGCGTGTGGTGAGGGGCCGCACCCGGGGGGTGCGGCCCTTCTCCTCACTACATGCATCCGTCGATCCTCACCTGCGCCCCGGTGGGGCCTGGTCGCGCAGTTCCCCGCGCCCCTCAAAAGCAGGGCTGCGCCCTGCAATCCTTCCGCCTGTCCGGCGGGCACCCTTCAGCCCGTCCGGCGACTGAGGACCGAGGGTTCGAGGGCTGACCCCGGCACCCTTCAGCCCGTCCGGCGTTTGAGGACCGGGGGTTCGGGGGCTGGCCCCCGAGAAAGGGAAGGCTGCAATCCG
>NZ_JBHXTO010000090.1:0-39428 GCF_042677425.1 Streptomyces sp. NPDC127119
GGCGCGGGCTAACCCGCCCGCCCCCGCACACCGGGGTACCGGGAAACGTGGCGTCCGAAATCCGCCAGCCCGCAGGTCGGCGGGGGCGCAGACTGGAAGGGTGATTGACGAGGAGACGGGATACGGAGCCGTACGCAGCCGGGACGCCCGGTTCGACGGGGCGTTCTTCTTCGCCGTGCTGACCACGGGCATCTACTGCCGTCCGAGCTGCCCGGCGGTGACGCCGAAGCGGCAGAACGTGCGGTACTACGCCACGGCCGCCGCCGCGCAGGGCTCGGGCTTCCGAGCCTGCCGCAGGTGCCGACCGGACGCCGCGCCCGGGTCCGCCGAGTGGAACGTACGCGCCGACGTCGTGGGCCGCGCCATGCGGATGATCGGCGACGGGGTCGTCGACCGCGAGGGCGTCGCCGGGCTCGCCGTCCGCCTCGGCTACAGCGCCCGCCAGGTGCAGCGGCAGCTCACCGCCGAACTGGGCGCGGGACCCGTGGCCCTCGCCCGCGCCCAGCGGGCCCACACCGCACGGGTGCTCCTGCAGACCACGGAGCTGCCCGTCACCGAGATCGCCTTCGCGGCGGGCTTCGCGAGCGTGCGCCAGTTCAACGACACGATCCGGACCGTGTACGCGTCCACACCGACCGGGCTGCGCACCTCGGCGCACCGCGGTGGCACACGTCCGGCGGCCACCCCCTCCGCGGGCATCCCGCTGCGCCTCGCCCACCGCGGCCCCTACCAGGCCGCCGCCGTCTTCGACCTGCTCGGCGCCGAGGCCGTACCGGGCGTCGAAGAGGTGACGGGTGCCCCCGGGTCCCGTACCTACCGGCGGACCCTGCGGCTGCCGTACGGGACGGGCGTCGTCGCCGTCGGGGAGCGGCCGGCGGACGCGTCCGCCCACAGCGGCGGCTGGCTCGACGCCCACCTGCACCTCACCGACCTGCGCGACCTCACCACCGCCGTGCAGCGACTGCGCCGCCTCTTCGACCTCGACGCCGACCCGTACGCGATCGACGAGCGGCTGGCCACCGACCCGCGGCTCGCCCCGCTGGTCGCGGCCAGGCCGGGGCTGCGTTCGCCCGGCGCCGCCGACCCGGAGGAACTGGCCGTACGCGCGCTCGTCGGCCCCCGCGAGGCCGAACGGCTCGTGCGGACGTACGGGAAGGCGCTGGACCCGCCCGGCGGGACGCTCACACACGTCTTTCCCGAGCCCGCCTCTCTTGTGGGGGCGAGCGGCACCCTGGGCGCCCTCGCCGCGGCCCTCGCGGACGGCACCCTGCGGCTCGACGCGGGCGCCGACCGGCAGGCGGCGCGGGCCGCCCTGGACGCCCTGCCCGGCCTCGACGCCCACGTCGTGGCCGTCATCCGTACCCGTGCGCTCGGCGACCCCGACGTGGGCCCGCCCGGAGCGCCGGTCCCCGACACCTGGCGGCCGTGGCGCTCCTACGCCCTGCGGCACCTCGAAGCGGCTGCCCGGCAGCCGGGAAGCGAAGACAAGTGACCACGTACCACACCTCCCTGGACAGCCCCGTCGGCGAACTCCTGCTCACCGCCGACGAGTCCGGAGCGCTGACCTCCCTGTCCGTGCCCGGCCAGAAGGGCGGACGCACGGTCGGGCCCGACTGGCGGCACGCGCCGAAACTCTTCACGGAGGCCGAGCGGCAGCTCGCCGCCTACTTCGCCGGTGAACTCACCGAATTCCGGCTGCCGTTGCGCACGAGCGGCACCGAGTTCCGCGAGAAGGTCTGGGACGCCCTCGACTCGGTCCCCTACGGCACGACCACCACGTACGGCGAGATCGCCGCGCGCATCGGCGCCTCGCGCATCGCCGTGCGGGCCGTCGGCGGAGCGATCGGCGCCAATCCGCTGCTGATCGTCCGCCCGTGCCATCGCGTGATCGGCGCCGACGGCTCCCTCACCGGATACGCGGGCGGGCTGGAACGCAAGGTCCGGCTCCTCACCCTCGAAGGCCGCTGAGAGACCGGTCGCCGATCACTCCTCCAGACCCCAGCTGTGGATCCGGCGGGGACGGACGCGGATCAGCTCCTCGCTGAAGTGCGGGCCCAACTCGTGCGGTCCGGTCAGGAGTTCGGCCTCCCCACGGATGTCCACCCCGCGTACCTTCCACGGCCGGAGGCTGACGATGTCGTCGACGACGAGACCGACCTTCGGATTCTTCTGGAGATTGCGCCACTTCTTGGTGCTTCCCATGGCATAGCCGCCGATGAGGATCGTCCCGTCGTCCTGCGGAAAGAAGCCGACGGGGTTCGCCTGCGGCTGGCCGTGCTGGTCGACGGTGGCGAGGCGGCCCAGCCGCTGGGACTTTAGGTACGCCCGTTCGGCTTCACTGAATGCGGTCATGTCAGCAGCCAAACACGGTTTTCCCGCCCTCCGCACCGGATCCTGACCCCGGGCCCCCGGCACTTGTACCCCGCGGGCCCCACTCGGGCTCCGTCGGTGGAAGGCAGGAACGCATGGTCGAGGTCGGACGAAGAGACGCCTGCCGGGCCCTGACCGCCGTGGCCGGTGCGCTGGCGCTCACCCTGATGGGCACGGCAGCCGCCCACGGAGGACCTCCGGCCGCGCCCGACCGCACGGGCGCGCGGGCCGCCCCCCAGCACTGGACCGGCACCTGGGAGGCCGCCGCCTCCGGCACCGCGGCCCCGCTCCCCGGCGCCTCGATCCGCAACGTCGTCCGTACGAGCGTCGGCGGTACGGCCGTGCGCGTACGGATCTCCAACCGGCTCGGCACCCTGCCCCTGGTGCTCGGCGCGGCCACTCTCGCCAGACAGCGGCCGAACGCGCCGAAGAGCCCGAAGGCCCTCTCCGGCACCATGCGCACCCTCACCTTCGGCGGCCGGAAGAAGATCACCGTGCCGGCCGGCAAGGACGTCGTCAGCGATCCCCTCACCCTGAGCGTCCCCGCCGCCACGAACCTCCTCGTCACCCTCCACACCCCCGGCGACTCGGGCCCCGCGACCTACCACCGCGACGCGCTCCAGACCAACTTCCTCGCCCTGGACGGCAATCGGGCCGCGGAGGCGGGCGGCGCGGCCTACAAGGCCACGACCGGCTCCTGGTACTACGTGACCGGCGTCGACGTGCTCCGTCCGCAGGCACCCGGCAGCGTGGTCGCGCTCGGCGACTCCCTCACCGACGGCTCCGGCTCGACACCGAGCGCCAACCGCCGCTGGCCCGACCGGCTCGCCGAGCGGCTCCGCGCCCTGCCGGCCGAGCGGCGGCAGGGCGTACTGAACGCGGGCGTCGCCGGCAACCGGCTCCTGCTCGAAGGGCGCGGGCCCAGCGCGCTGGCCCGGTTCGACGCCGACGTGCTCTCCCGCACCGGGGTGCGCACCCTGATCGTGATGGAGGGCGTCAACGACATCAAGAGCGCGCCCAACCAGACCGACCCGGCCGCCCTCGGTGCCGCGTACCGCGAGATCGTCCGGCGCGCCCACGCCCGCGGGATCCGGGTCGTCGGCGCCACCATCACCCCGTTCGGCGGCCACGGCAGCCACACGGCGGCCCGCGAGCGCGTCCGCAGGTCCGTCAACCAACTCATCCGTACCGGCGGGCTGTTCGACGCGGTAGCCGACTTCGACGCCGTCGTCCGCGACCCGTCCCGGCCGGACCGGATGCGGGCCGCCTACGATCCCGGGGACCATCTCCACTTCAACGACGCGGGCATGCGGGCCCTGGCCGACAGCATCGACCTCACGGCCCTCGCCGGCCTCTCCCGGTGACTCGGTGACCCGGTCAGCCCCAGACGACGGCTCCCAGCCACGCACCCGCGATCAGCAGACAGGCGAACAGCTCCACCAGCACGCTCGTCCCGCCCCGGCGCATCACCCTGCGTACGGAGGCCATCGCGTCCCCATGGCCGCCGAGCCGCAGCCGTTCGGCGAGGTACACGCCGCCGAGGCAGCCGGGTATCGCGCCGAGCACCGGCACCAGGAAGAAGCCGAGGAGCGCGCCGACACCCGCGTACACCGCCATTCGGGGGGTGGCGCCGCTCGCACGCAGCGTGCGCGGCGGCAGCCACCAGCGGATCACCTGGACGACGAGGAGAACGGCGGTCGCGCCCACGAGCACACCCCAGGAGAGCGCCCGCGGCTCCTCGAACGCCCACCACAGGACCGCGGCCCACACGAGCCACGACCCCGGCGCGCCGGGCACCAGCACCCCGCTCAGGCCGAGCAGCAGCACCACACCGACCAGCAGGAGTTCCCACGCTCCCATCTGCCCAGGGTGCCCCAGGACAGGGGAACCCGCAGGTCAGGACCGGCTGGTACTGCCGTCTAGCCCTCCTCGCGCCGGGCCACCCAGCCCTTCTCGTACGTGTGCCAGCCGAGCTGGAGACGGGTCGTGACGCCCGTCAGCTCCATCAGCCGCTTCACCCGGCGCTGTACGGTCCGCAGCCCCAGATCGAGCTGTTTGGCGACGCTCGCGTCGGTCAGCCCGGCGAGGAGCAGGGAGAGGATCTCCAGGTCGGTGCCGTCCGGCCCGTCCCGTTCCTCCTCGACGACGGTGGCGGGCGCGCCGGGCACCGCGGGCACACCCAGCCGCAAGGGCAACGCGTCCCGCCACACCGACTCGAACAGACCCGACAGCGATTCGAGCAGCCCGCTGGCGTGCACCACCAGCGCGGCGGGCTCCAGGGCCTGGGAGGTCAGCGGCACCATGGCGAGGGCCCGGTCGACGATCACCAGCTTCGTCGGCACCTCGTCCACGACCCGTACGCGCTCGTCACGGCCGAGGGCCGCGGACAGTTCGGCGATGCCGCCCGGCAGATGCAGGACCGACCGCTCGACGACCACGCGGTAGCGGACGCCCCGGTCGGCGGCCTGCTCCTCCGCGTCGTTGTCCGTGCCGGAGACGACGACGGGGTTGCCGGTGACCAGCGCGCACACCTCGTCGCTCGCGCCGAGCTGGAGCTGCAGGAAGCGCTGGGCGACCGCGGCGGCGCCGGTCACCACCTCCACCAGGTCGACGGCGGCGGGTTCGGTGGCCTGCGCGCGGTACTCCTCGGCGAGCAGCGCCGCCGTCAGCTCGGCCTGGTCCAGTGCGTGGCGCCGCTGGGTGAGCAGCGCGCCCAGCGCGACGCCGGGCGGCGCGGCGACCCAGCGGCCGGAGCGCGCCGACGACTGGGCGGCCAGCCCGTGCCGCTCCAGTCCGCGCAGCGCGCGTTCGGTGTCGTGCTCGCCGAGCGTGAGCCGCCGCGCGAGATCGGGCACGTCGGCGGCGCCCACGGACACCAGGGCCCGGTACGCCGACTCGTGTGTGTCGTCCAGCCCCAGTGCTGCGAGACCTGTCGCTCCGAGCATGCGGCGCCGCCCCTCCCCGAACACCGGCCGTGGCGGAAAACGGCCACGGCGTAAAACCGCCTCCGCACATCATCGCCGTACCGTCCGTGTCTCTGCCAAGGTGGCGCCGGGACGGTACGGGGCGCCGGCCCCGGCGTGGACGGGCGAGGACCGGCCAATGACCGGGAGTACGGGGCTCCGGCGGATATCCCGGACGGCAGGTGGAACCCGTCCGGTGCACACAGCTCGGTCTCGGGTGAGCAGGTCGCACCCGGGGCCGGAAGGGCCGGTTCCGTGAGGGATCCGGTCATACAGGCGCCGCCGGGTGGTTCTCCCGTGGGGGGTGGGACTGCCCGGCGGTCCCGTATCGCTGGTTTTTCCCGATGCCCCGTTTTCATCCGGCCTCAGCGGTGGACAATTACGGGCATGAGCCAGCAGGGGGAGAGGCCGACCGGTCAGCAGGACGACTGGTGGGGGCAGCTGTACGACGACTCCACGGGGGACACCGGGCCGACGCCCGCACCGGACTCCGTGGACGACCGCTTCGCCTCGGCGACCGACACACTGGGCACCCCACCACCCCAGAGCCCGGCCGTCCCACCGCCCCGAGAGGGGCACGGGGAACTGCGCGGCGAGCCCCCACGGCCGGCACTCGACGCACAACCCGGTGGTACGCCCGCTGACGGCCGCGCGCCCGAGCCCCCTCAGGGGCGCGGGGAACTGCGCGGCCAACCCCCACGACCCGCACCCGACGCACAACCGGGTCCGCCCCCACCCTGGTGGCCTCCGAACACCCCCGTGGTGGAAAGCCGCCCCGCCGCCGACCCGCGCACCCCCGCCGAAGCCGCAGGCTCGGAGACCGACCCCCTGTGGCGCAGCGGACTGCGGCGCCAGCGCGCCCCCTGGGAGGCCCCTCCCGCCGACCCTCCGGGCCCGGCCACCTTCCCTCAGGACCAGGGCCAGGCCATGTCCACGGAAGTACCTCCGCCCGCCGCGGAGGCGCAGGCGCGCGCGGAGGCGACGGACCCCGGCAACCGTCCCACGACCTGGCCCCAGCCCCCCGGCGGCCCCCCGACCATCGGCCCCCCACCCACCGTCGGCACCCCATCCGTCCGCCCCGACACCCTGCTCGACATCCCCGCCGACAAGCCGTCCGACGAGGGCAACCAGGGCGACCTGGGCGGTCAGCCCGGTCAGTCGGACCAGCCCGTTCTGCGCGTGCCCGAAACCCCGACCCCCCTCGACCACGTCGGTTCCGGCCCGCCCACCTACGACGCCGAACCCACCGCGCTCCCGCCCGCCGACCCGGACGACCTCGACGACCTCGTGGCCGACACCGTGCTGGACGGGGCGTCGTACGGCACGCACACCCTGCGGGCCGTGTCCGTGCGCGGGGACTCCGCCCGGTTCCGGGGCGAGCCGCGCAGGGACTCCCTGCTCACCGCCCGTTTCGGCACCGGCGACGACGCGCTCGTCCTGGTCGCCATGGCGACCGGCGCCCGCGCCACCCCCGACGCCCACCGCGCCGCCGCCGAGGCCTGCCAATGGATCGGCAGGGCCGTCGGCCGCAGCCACGCGCGACTGGCCGAGGACATCAGGGCCGCCCGCCGCGGCGACCTGAAGTCGGGCCTGCACCGCCTCACGGACCGCAGCCTCGGCAGACTGCGGGCCAGCGCGGTCGAGCGGGGCGTCGAGCCCGAGGAGTACACCGCGAGCCTGCGCTGCCTGCTCCTGCCCGCCGACCCCGAGTGCCGTACGCGCGTCTTCTTCGGCGTCGGAGCGGGCGGCCTGTTCCGCCTGCGGGACGGCGAGTGGCAGGACATCGAACCGCGCGTCGCCGACACCACGGGCGAGGCCGTCGTCGGCTTCGGGTCACTGCCCCACGGAGCGCCCCACGAGGCACCGCGCGACGCGCCCCACGAGACGCCCGACGGCGACCGTCTCACCATGGATCTGGGCATCACCACACCCCCGAGCCCGTACGAACCGGCCCCCGAGCCGCCGCCCCGCGACCCCTTCCGCTTCCGTGCCTCCGTCGCCCGCCCGGGCGACACGCTCCTGCTGTGCAGCGGCGGGCTCGCCGAACCCCTGCGCGGTGAGCCGCGCCTGGTCGAACACCTCACCTCCCGCTGGTCGGGCGGCGAGCCGCCGGGCGTCGCCGCGTTCCTCGCGGACAGCACGGTCCGGGTCAAGGGGTACGCCGACGACCGGACGGCCGCGGCCGTTTGGGAGGCGTAACCGCGCCCGTTGTGAACAGATGGGACCTGAGGGGATCCCGTGACAGCGAAGGGCGTGTGACTCATGGCCAAGCAGAACGTCGCCGAGCAGTTCATCGACATCCTCGTCCGCGCCGGCGTCAAACGCCTGTACGGAGTCGTCGGCGACAGCCTCAACCCCGTGGTCGACGCGATCCGGCGCAACTCCGCCATCGACTGGATCCACGTCCGGCACGAGGAGACGGCGGCCTTCGCGGCGGGCGCCGAGGCCCAGATCACCGGCGGCCTCGCCGCCTGCGCGGGCTCCTGCGGCCCGGGGAACCTGCACCTCATCAACGGCCTGTACGACGCCCACCGCTCCATGGCCCCCGTGCTCGCCCTCGCCTCACACATCCCCTCCAGCGAGATCGGCCTCGGCTTCTTCCAGGAGACCCATCCCGACCAGCTGTTCCGCGAGTGCAGCCACTACAGCGAGATGATCTCCAACCCGCAGCAGATGCCCCGCCTCCTGCAGACCGCCATCCAGCACGCGGTCGGCCGGAGCGGCGTGAGCGTGGTGACGCTGCCGGGCGACATCGCCGACCAGCCCGCCCCGGACAAGGCCGCCGAGACCGCCCTCGTCACCTCCCGCCCCACCGTGCGTCCCGGCGACACCGAGATCGACAAGCTCGCCGCGATGATCGACGAGGCCGACAGGGTCACGCTCTTCTGCGGCAGCGGGACGGCGGGTGCGCACGCCGAGGTCATGGAGTTCGCCGAGAAGATCAAGTCCCCGGTCGGGCACGCCCTGCGGGGCAAGGAATGGATCCAGTACGACAACCCGTACGACGTCGGTATGAGCGGACTCCTCGGGTACGGCGCCGCCTACGAGGCGACCCACGAGTGCGACCTGCTGATCCTGCTGGGCACCGACTTCCCGTACAACGCCTTCCTCCCCGACGACGTCAAGATCGCCCAGGTCGACGTACGGCCCGAACGGCTGGGCCGTCGTTCGAAGCTGGACCTCGCGGTGTGGGGCGATGTGAAGGAGACCCTGCGCTGCCTCACTCCGAGGGTGAGCCCCAAGACCGACCGCCGCTTCCTCGACAAGATGCTCAAGAAACACTCGGCGGCGCTCGACGGAGTGGTCAAGGCCTACACCCGTAAGGTCGACAAGCACGTCCCGATCCACCCGGAGTACGTGGCCTCCGTGCTCGACGAACTCGCGGACGACGACGCCGTGTTCACCGTCGACACCGGTATGTGCAACGTGTGGGCGGCGCGATACATCACGCCCAACGGCCGCCGTCGCATCATCGGTTCCTTCTCGCACGGCTCCATGGCGAACGCCCTGCCGCAGGCGATCGGCGCCCAGTTCACCGACCGTGGCCGCCAGGTCGTCTCGATGTCGGGGGACGGCGGATTCTCCATGCTGATGGGTGACTTCCTCACCCTCGTCCAGTACGACCTGCCGGTGAAGGTCGTCCTCTTCAACAACTCCTCGCTCGGCATGGTCGAGCTGGAGATGATGGTCGGCGGTCTTCCGGCGTACGGGACGAGCAACAAGAACCCCGACTTCGCCGCCGTCGCACGGGCCTGCGGTGCCTACGGCGTACGCGTCGAGAAGCCCAAGGAGCTGGCGGGCGCACTGAAGGACGCCTTCAAGCACAAGGGCCCCGCCCTCATCGACGTCGTCACCGACCCGAACGCCCTGTCCATCCCGCCGAAGATCAGCAAGGAGATGGTGACGGGCTTCGCCCTGTCGGCGTCGAAGATCGTCCTGGACGGGGGAGTGGGCCGCATGGCGCAGATGGCCCGCTCCAACCTCCGTAACGTGCCCAGGCCATGACGTGCCCAGGCCGTAGGAGGCTTGTGAGGGAGCTTGTGTGAGGGGGCTCGGCTCCGGTCGTCAGTCGGCGGGGACCCATTTGCGCTCCGAGCCCTCCGTTCCGTACCAGTAGCGCGGCAGGCCCTTGATGGCGCTCGTACGGAACGGACGGCCGTGGTCGTCGATGCGGACCGTGCCGGTGCGGCCCTCGGACGACCAGTCCAGCTCCAGGTACCAGTCGCAGCCGCAGCTCTCCGTCTGGGCGGTGACCAGCAGGACCTCCGGGTCCGAGGCCGACACCCGGTAGGGCATCCGCACGGCCGGGATCGGCGTGCCGGTGTCGTTGCCGGGCACCGCGCGGGCGATCGGGCGGTCCTTGTCCAGGTCGACGGCGAAGGAGCGCGGGGTGATGGAACCGCCGCAGCCCTGGTCCATGGCGTACACCGTCCCGGGATCGGGCGCGGTGCGGCCGACCACCCGGACCCGCAGATCCGTCAGGACGACGGCGGTCGAGGACCGGCCCTGCACCGAGATCTCCACGTCGGTCTCCCGGCCGTGCACCGCGCCCTGGGTCGCCGCCCAGGTTCCGGCGTCCTGCGGGGCCGGGGGCGGCGGGACCTGCGCCGGGTCCTTGCGGATGACGTAGTCGTGGCCGCAACCGAGCTTCCAGGCCTGCGAGTTCGCGGTCCAGGTGAGGGGCGAGGAGACACTTCCGCTGCCGTTGGGCTTCTGTCTGCCCTTCGTACCCTTTGAACTCGAAGGCGCGCTGGCATCGGGGGACTTGGACGCCTTGCCCTTGGCGCCGGCCGAGGGCGACGCGCTGCTCCCGCTGGGGGACGGGCTCGGCGACGGGCGGTGACGGGGGTCCGTGGTGGCGGTCGTGGGGGACGGGCGGGGGGTCCCGGAGGCGTCGTCGGAGGACCGGTCGCCGGAGAGGGCCGACAGGCTGCCCAGCATGAGAAGCAGCGCGGACGCCGCCGCGACGGTGACGGTGATCCGCCGCCGGTACCAGGCGGGACGGGGGTGCGGGGTGGCTGCGCCGGCTCCGGCGCCCGTGGCGGGGACGGCGTCGGACACGAGGCCGTCGCCAGCGCCGTCCGCGGGGTCCGGCTCCTCCGGCTCTTCCGGCTCGTTCGACTGTGGTGCGTCGTTCTCCGTCGGGGTCGGGGTCGGGGTCGGGGTCGGGGTCGGGGTCGGGGTCGGGGTCGGGGTCGGGTCCGAGGCCGGGTCGTCCGACGTGCCGGGCGTACGTGGCCGCTGCCGGGCCGCGACCGCCAGGATCCACCGACGGTGCAGTTCGAGCCGTTCGTCCGGCGTCGCCCCGCACAGTACGGCGAACCGTTCCACGGGTGCGAAGTCGAGCGGTACCGCGTCACCGGCGCAGTAGCGGTGCAGCGTCGAGGTGTTCATGTTCACCCGGCGCGCCAGGGCGCCGTAACTGCGGTCCGTCCGCGCCTTCAGACGTCTCAGCAGTGCCGCGAACTCCTCGACGTCCTCGTCCCGAGTCGCCACCGTTCCCCCGTACTGGTCGCCCTACTGGTCGTCGCCCCCGGCCGAGGCGCCTGTCCCGTCCGGGACGAGCATCCCAGGCACTCCATATACCTGCACGTCAGGAGGGATGGGATGGTTCCACCGTGGCGGAAACGGCGTCGCCTGTTGCGCACGCCCCGAGTGACGGCTGATGCTTCTGGTGTCGCACCGACCGCCGCCGGACCGACCAGCCGACGGCAGCCCACGCAGGGCCTTCGCGACCACACCCACCACGTGTACAGGCGCTTCGCCATGCACACGGAACGGCCATGTACACGGAACGGCCATGCACCTAGATCGTGCAGGCATTCAGACCCAGGGGGACATCCAATGAGCAAGCGCACCCGAGGCGTGGAGTTCACCGCACTCGCCGCCGCTGCCCTCGCCGTCGGCACGGTACTGGCCGGCCCGGCCGGTGCCGTCGTGAACACCTCGGCACCCGTCTCGGTGACGGCGAGCGGCACGCCCAGGTTCCTGTCGGCCGCCCAGTTGCCGCCGCACCCCTCGTCCGCCTGGACGGCGGGCAAGGTCACGCCGGGTGTTCCCGGCGAGCTGGCGTTCTGCCTGGAGGACGCGCTGCCGGGCTACGACTCCTCGTACCGGGACTTCCGTACCGACCTGGAGACCAACGCCCAGCAGCTGACCATCGTCGTCGGCAGCAACGCGAAGGCCGATGCCCTCGCCAAGCGGCTGAACAAGGAGATCAAGGCCTGCGCGGCCAAGGCCGAGCAGTCCGATCCCGAGGTCGAGGCCACCCTGAAGGACTACGGGAAGCTGCCGGTCGAGGAGGGCGCGCACGTCTACGGGGTGCACACCGAAACCTCCTGGGGCGCCACCGACATCAACCTCTACTCGGTCGGCCGGGACGGCCGGGCCGTCACCGTCGTGAAGTGGGGGCAGATGGGCGACTTCTCCGACGCGCCCGTGAAGGCCTTCAAGAAGACGACGACCACCGCGGTCAACAAGCTCTACTGACCGCCACCGGAGCCGGGGCCGCCCTCACGCGACGGGGGTCGAGAGGGCGGCCCCAATCACCATGACCGACGAGCACCACGACCACGAAAACGGGGAACACAGACCGATGAACAGCAACAGCAGCGCCGCCGGCACCACCGCAGGCAGGCGGGGACGCCGTGCCGCTCTGATCGCCGGCCTCGTCGCCGCGACCGCCCTGCCGCTCGCGATCACGGCGTCGGCCGAGGCGACCTCGGCCGGGTCGACGGCGGCGAGCGCCGCGTTCCGCCCGGTCAGCGGGCAGCCGTCGAGCCCGGTGACCCGGATCGCCGACTTCTACGGCGCGTACATCGACGCGCAGAGCGGCCCGGGCGAGGGCGGCAACCTGGTCACCGAGCTGCGGAAGTACTACGTGGACGCCGACCACCTCAAGGAGATCGAGGCCTGGGAGGACGCCAACCACGCGGACGGCGTCCTGCGGGCCCAGAACGTGCCGGCGAAGTGGACGGTCACCGACAACGGCAAGGCGGACCACTCCGAAGCGGTCGTGACGATGACCTGGGGGGACAGGACCACGACCAAACTCGTCGTCGACATGAACCGTGACCACGAGATCATCCACATCGGGGACAAGGGGATCAGCGGCAAGTAGGCGAAAGCAACGGCCGCGTACGTCCGACCCGCCTGCGTCCGACTCGTGTACGGCCGGTGCGGCAGGTGGCTGTCGGCGGATGGACCGAGCGCCGACGACCGTACCGCCAGCCGAAGACATCGGCGCGAAGCGGTGTGCGCCCGTCCGGTACACCGCTGCCCGGCGCCGCACCTGGACGGCGCCGCCTCCCGCGCGGGGGCCGTCCCGCCCGCCCGGGGCGCGACCGTCGCGGGAGGCGGTCGGCGGGGTGGCGGCACCACGTCCGGCGGTCCGCCCGCCGGGGACCGTCCGCCGGGTGTCCGGAGTCCCCCGTGTCACCAGTGCGTTCTCCGGCCGTCCCGGCGGGAGCGTACGCGGTCCGCCGCGCGGCACCCGCCCGCCGGGGTCCGCCGCACTCGCCCCGCCCACCGCTTCCCGGCGTCGGCGGGACCCTTCCGAAGGCTTCGCGGGTGTGATCCGCCGCCGGACGGCTCGCCTCGTACGGCTGTCAACGACCCACGTACAGCCAGTTATTGAAGAATCGACATGACTGCCTGGTTTCCTGGCGGGGCATGCATTCCGTGAACGTGTTCGAGCAGGAGGGGTACCGAGAGCGGCGGGGGTCATGAAGAGGTATGCGCGAGGAGGCGGTCCCGTCTTATCCGGGGCCTTCTCGGCGGAGACGGTGAATTCGGCCACGACCGTGGAGGACACGGCGGACACGGCGGAGATCGCATTCGACCAGCAGGGTCTTCAGGAAGGTCTTCAGGAAGGCTTGTCGCATCTCAGGCGCAGGCTCCGGCGCTGCGATCTCCGGGCCGTGCCCGAGGTCCGCAGGGCGCTGCGGGAGCTGCTCGCCCACTGGGGGAGGCCCGGCAGGTCCGAGACGGCAGAACTGCTCACCAGCGAGATCGTGACCAACGCGCTCGTCCACACCGATCAGGAGGCGCTGTTCACAGCGACCGTCGGCCCGCGCGGACTGCGGGTGGAGGTACGGGACTTCGAGGCTCGCAGGCCGAGGCTGCGGATACCGAACCCGGACGAGGGCACGCACGGCAGGGGCCTGATCCTGGTGCAGTCGCTCGCCGACGCGTGGGGCGTACGCATGCACGGGGTGGGGAAGGCGGTGTGGTTCGAACTGGATGGGGGCGCGACATGAAATGCCGCGCCCCCATCCAGAGTCGAGGCCGTTGAGAAGCCCCGGGTCGTGCTCAGCCGAACTGCTGCTCCAGGTCCTTCAGCTTGCGCTCAAGGGAATCGAGGCGAGGGAGGGCCATTGTGTCGTCCTCCGCGGTGAGATCGACTGTCCCCGAGTCCCCGCTTCGCCGGACCGGCTGCAACGAGGGTCGGGCGCGGGAAGGTAGTTCCGGCGTCGATATGGCAGGCTCCGAGGTGACCTGAGTGGCCGGTTGGGCCGCCTGCAGTTCCGCCTGACGGCCGCCGCGGCCGAGCGCACCGCGGTGGCCGCGGGTGATCGCCTTGATGCGGGCACGGTCCAGCTTCTCCTGGTCGCGCCGGCGAAGGCGGTTCTGCTCCTTCTCCCGCTTGTCCTCGCGTACTTCCTCGACGGCCTCGTCCAGGCTGCGCACGTTCTCCAGGAGCATCAGCGACCAGGCGCCGTACGTCTCACGGGGGGCGCGCAGCCACCGTACGATCCGGATCTGGGGCAGCGGCCGGGGCACCAGGCCCTGCTCACGCAGAGCGGCGCGGCGGGTCTGCTTCAGCGCGCGGTCGAACAGGACGGCGGCCGACAGGGACATGCCGGCGAAGAAGTGCGGGGCGCCCGCGTGGTCGAGGCCCCGGGGGGCGTGCACCCAGTTGAACCAGGCAGCGGCGGCCGCGAACGTCCACACGAGTATCCGGGAGCCGAGCGCCGCGTCACCGTGGCTGGCCTCGCGCACCGCGAGCACGGAGCAGAACATGGCCGCGCCGTCCAGGCCGAACGGCACCAGGTACTGCCAGCCGCCGGAGAGGTTCAGATTCTGCTCGCCGAAGCCGACCAGGCCGTGGAAGGAGAGTGCGGCGGCGACCGCGGCGCAGCAGAACAGCAGTACGTAGGAGGCGGTGCCGTAGATGGCCTCCTTGCGCCTGCGGCGTTCTTCCGTGCGCTCCCACGAGTCTTCGGCGTGGGTCTTCTCCCCGGCGCGCTTGCCACGCGCGAGCACCGCAACCGCCGCCAGCAGGCCCAGGAGCAGCACGGCGCCGGGTAGCAGCCAGTTCAGCGATATGTCGGTCAGTCTCATCTGGGGTCCCTTGCATTGGGATAGGGCGTAACGCCCGTCATAGTGGCCCAATCCCGCGGGTCCTCAGGGGGTTTCGGGGCAAGAGGCCGCCAAGAGAGTGCAAGGGGATGCGCGTGGGCGGCATTCTCCTCGAACTGCCGCTTGAGGAGCGGGAGTTGAGTTCGAGTTAGATTACCCGTACGGGTGGTTCCACGGAAAGTTCCTGCGCCAAGTGAGGATATTGTGAACCAGCCGTGACCTCAGCACCGGCGTTTACCGCGAAGAACCCGGGGCCGGGCCGAGTTGATCTTACCCGGACGCGGAAGGTGATCTTGCGCGGGGCTCAGGCCGCCTCCGCCGCCTCGGCCTCCGCCGCCTCTTCTGCCTGGGCCGTCAGCTTCGCGATGCGCACGGCCTCGGTGTTCCGGGGGCAGTTGGCGCAGGTGT
The DNA here is from genome assembly GCF_042677425.1 of Streptomyces sp. NPDC127119. Taxonomy (NCBI): domain Bacteria; kingdom Bacillati; phylum Actinomycetota; class Actinomycetes; order Kitasatosporales; family Streptomycetaceae; genus Streptomyces; species Streptomyces sp. NPDC127119. Next base: position 15,102 of record NZ_JBHXTO010000090.1, read on the forward strand.
CCTCGGCGTCGAGGGTGTAGTAGAAGCAGCAGCTGGCCCGGTCCCGGGTGGGCAGGCACTCACCGTTCGAACCGGTCACCTCACGGAAGCCGGCCGTGCCGACGTACGGCTTGGTGGTGCCGGGGAACAGCCGCTCCAGCTCCTCGGCCGCACGCTCCTGCTCGCCGAGCAGACCGGCGACGTAATGGAGGCTCTCGACGACCTCGTCGGTGGCCATGGCCCACAGGGCGCGGCCCCGGCGTCGCATACGCGGGCCGAAACCGCTCAGGACCGGCTCCAGATGCTCGGCGACGGAGGCCCGCACCTCGGCGCGCAGGGCCTCTTCGTCCGGGACGACGCGGGCACCGGGCAGTGTCGCCGCCGGGTCGTCCGGGAGGCAGGCGAATGCGCCCACGCGCACCGCGATACGGCCGGGCATGCGCTGGAAGGTGACGTCCTGCACGGGGAAACGGGGGACGCGGCGCAGCACGAACCACGGAACCGTGATCAGCAGACAGGCCGGCCAGGCGTACCGGTGCAGACCGAAGCTGGCGATGACGTCCGGGCGGGCCCGCCGGCCGTGGTCGGCCAGCACCTGCTCGTCGTCCCACGCGAGAAAGGACTCGAACTCGGGCCCCGCCTCCGCGAGCCGCGCGGCACCGACCCGCCCGTCGCCCGTCGGGGCGGGTTCGCCAGGGGCGAGCTCCGTCACGCCCAGGGCCGGGAACACCTCGGTCATCCGCGTGTACGCCTCGGTGAGGGCCGAGTGGGCCGGCTGCGTGCCGCCGGGGGTCACGGGCGCTGTCGCGGCCGGGGCGGGAGCGGACATGCAAGGACCCCGTTTCTCGATCTTCAGCAGGTAAGGCTTACCTTACCCGATAGGGTCGAGGTTTACCCTGTTCTGTCGGGGTCACGACGGACCCACCCGACATTCCCACCCGCACACCCACCACCAGCGCCACCCCGGAGGAGGCTCCCATGCAGAAGGCCGGTTCGCGCGAGGGACATGACGCCGTCGGAGCGTCGTCTTCGGGGACGGGTCCGGTGGGGGCGCGACCGGTGGGGGAAGGTCCGGTGGGGGCGCGGCCAGCGGAGGCCCGCCTGATGGAGGCGCGTTCCGAGGGAGGCCGTTCCGAGGGCGCTGCCCTGCGGGTCCCCCAGCAGGCGCGGGCGGAGAGCCGTGGTGGCGACAGCGGCGACGGTGCGCGCGGGGCCGGTCGTGGCGCGGCCCCCCGGGGTGGAACCGCCCCGGCGGCTCCCGTCGCGCACGCGGCCCGTGGCGAGCACACCCACAGCGAGACGCCGATTCCCCAGCCGCGGATCGCGCGCGAGGGCTCCTCGGGTGCCGGTGGGGGCCTGCCGGGCGAGGCGTTCGTACCCGGAGGCGGTGCGGCCGGCTTCCCGCGCGGCGCCCGTGACACCGACGCGCGCGCCGCGTCGACCGCCGTGCCCGGAACCGAGGGCCGCGAAGCGGCAGCGCCCCCCGGCGCTCCCGAGAGCCCGGAGGTGCCGGGTGGCGCGGGTGCGCCCGGCGGCCCGGGTGTGCCGGATGCCCGTGCGTCCTCGGCCCCGGGAATCCTGGGCGGTCCCGGCCGCACCCCGGCGTCATTAGGGACACCCGATGCCTCCGGTGCCGTCGGAGCCCCGGAAGCCCCGGGAGCCTTGGACGGCCCAGGCACCTCCGGCGGACGCGGTGGACGCGGTACGCCGTCGGGGCGCCGTGCACCCGATGCCCGTACGGCCTCGATCGGACCCGTGTCCGGGCCCGTCTTCGCCGTCGCGGCTCCCCGGCCCGTGATCCAGCGGGTCTCCGTCCGCGGACAGGTGCTCGACGCCTTGCGGTCCGCGCTCGTCGCCGGTGACCTCGCCCCCGGTGAGGTCTACTCCGCCCCCGCGCTCGGCGAACGCTTCGGCGTCTCCGCGACCCCTGTGCGCGAGGCCATGCAGCAGCTCGCGAACGAGGGCGCGGTCGAGGTCGTACCGAACCGCGGCTTCCGCGTCATCCGGCGCGGGGCCCGTGAACTGGCCGAGCTGGCCGAGATCCGGGCGCTCGTCGAGATGCCGGTGATGCTGCGGCTGACCCGTACGGTGGCGGCCCCCTGCTGGGCGGAACTGCGACCGCTCGCCGACGCGACCGTGGCCGTGGCGGCCACCGGTGATCTCGCGCGCTACGCCGAGTCCGACCGTGTCTTCCACGCGGCGGTGCTCGCGCTGTCGGGCAACCGTCAGCTGGTGCAGCTCGCGGACGATCTCCACCGGCGTGCGCAGTGGCCGATGGCGGGGGTGTCCGCTCGGCGGCCGCGTGCCGATCTTCTGGCGGATGCCGGTCAGCACACGGCGCTGCTGGACGCGTTGTCCGGCTCGGACGTTCCGACTGCGCAGTCCTTGATACGGGACCATTTCGCCGGCGCCTAGCGGGTCCCCTCCGGGGGCGGGGTGTCGTCCGTCTGCGGGCCCGGTGGGGGCTGGTCGCGCAGTTCCCCGCGCCCCTGAAGACGAAAGACTGCGCCGTTCCCCGCGCCCCTAAAAGCAGAAGACTGCGCGGTTCCCCGCGCCCCTAAGAGCGCGGGGTCGGCGCAAGTGTCACGCCGTGGCTGCCGGGGGTGTCAACTGGGCTGCCAGCCATGTCGGTACGCCGCCCAGGAGTTTGAACAGGCGGCCCGCCTCCGCCCGGAGTCGGGATGCCTCCGGTTCGGATTCCGCGTCGGCCAGGGACGCCAGCGCCGGGGCCGTACCGACCAGATAGCCCAACTCCTCGCGGATACGCAGGGATTCGGCGAAGCCGTGCCGCGCCTCCGCCAACTCGCCCTCGCGCAGCGCGAGTCCGGCGAGGTGGCGCCAGGTGAAGGACAGGAGCAGCGGGTCGTCGTGCGCGGTGGCACCCGCGTGGGCCCGGCGATAGGCCGCGCGCGCGGACTGCGGCGAGTGCGCCAGGTTCTCCGCGAGCAGCCCGCGCCGGAAGTCCAGCAGCGCCCGCCCCTTGGCGCCCGGCGCGATCAGGGCAGCCGCCCGGCCGAGCGCGGCCCGTGCCTCGTCGGCGCGGTCGCGGACCGCGAGCAGCGTGGACGCGTACGCGAGCTGCCCCCGCTCGCATGCCGCCGCCCCCCGCTCGTCGTCGCTCTGGGCCAGCGCCTCCGCCGTACGCAGCGCGTCCTCCGCCTCCGCCCAGCCCTGCTCGGTGTAGAGGCAGCGTTCGACGAGGAGTGACGCTCTCTGGAGAGCCGCCGATGCCGTGTGTGGTTCCAGGAGAGCGGCCGCGTCGGCCCAGCAGGCGCGTGAACGCAACCGCCATACCGCGGTCTGGAGTGGATCGTCCCCTGCAGCAGTTCCGTAACCAGACATGGCGGGATACGCCACGTTGCCCTCCCCGAGCACGCCATTGAGCTGTTGAGTGGTGGCGGCATCTCAGCACGAATCAACGCGCCCGGCCAAGGGGGTGGGTGAAGGATTTCACAAAGTCGTGGGGCGGAGAAGAGACTTGGGGACCGTTCCGGGCTCCCTGCCGCGTCCGGGCAACGGCGCGCGCGCCGCCCGCAGCGCTGTGACCTCAGCTCATCCGCAGCGCGAGGAAGAAGTCCAGCTTGTCCTCAAGGCGGGAAAGATCTCGGCCCGTCAACTGCTCGATACGCCCGACCCGATAGCGCAGCGTGTTGACGTGCAGATGCAGCCGGGCCGCGCAGCGCGTCCAGGACCCGTCGCAGTCGAGGAACGCCTCCAGTGTCGGGATCAGCTCGGCGCGGTGACGGCGGTCGTACTCGCGGAGCGGGTCCAGCAGCCGGGCCGTGAAGGCGCGGCGCACGTCGTCCGGCACGAAGGGCAGCAGCAGTACGTGGGACGCCAGCTCCTGGTGGCCCGCCGCGCACACCCGCCCGGGCCTGGCCGCGGCCACCCGCCGCGCGTGCCGCGCCTCCTCCAGCGCGCCCCGCAGGCCCTCCGCCGAGTGCACGGCCGCGCTGACGCCCAGCGTGAGCCGCCCGTCGCCGTCGAGCCCGGCCGACAGCGGCTCTCGTACGGCCTCCAGGATCGCGTCGGCGAGCAGGCCCGTCTCCGAGCCGTCGTGCTCCGAGGAGACGGCCGGCAGCGGTACGAGCGCGACGGCCTCGTCGCCCGTGTGGGCGACCGCGATCCGGTCCGAGGGCTCGGGCCCCGACGACCGCGGGTCCACGAGGATCTCCTCCAGCAGCGCCTGCGCCACCGGACCGCCCGCCAGTCCTCCCGCGGGCCCCTCGGCGCGTCTTCCACCGCCGGTGGACTCGGCCGGGAATCCCGCGGGCCCGCCCTTCGTCTCGTCCCATTCGACGCGGGCGACCACGACCTGCCAGTGCGGGGCCGCGCCCAGCCCCGGCAGCAGCACGGGCGCCGCGACCCGCAGCCGCGCCGCGATCTCGGCGGGCGCGGCGCCGGTCTGCACCAGCTCCAGCACCTCCTGCGCGAGCCTGCGCCGCACGGTGCGCGCCGCGTCCCGGCGCTCCCGCTCCACGGCGATCAGCTGCGTCACGCCCTCCAGCAGGTCGAGCCGCTCGTCCGGCCAGTCCCCGGCGTCCGCCTCGACCGCCAGCAGCCACTCCGACAGCACCGTCTCGCGTACGTCACGCGCACCCGCCGCCGTACCGCGTCCGCCGCCGCGGACCGGGAACAGGGAGTACGTGGCCGGGCCCAGCGTCACCCGGTGCGGCCCGCGGCGGCCCGTACGGACCGCCGCCAGGTGCTCGCCGGCCAGCGCGGCGCACACCCCCGCGGGCAGCTCGGTCTCCGCGAGCCGCGAGCCCGCGATCAGGCGTCCGGCGGGGGAGAGCACCCAGGCCCGCAGGTCCAGATCGGAACCGAGCAGGTCCAGGACCACGTCCGGGCCGCCGCCCGCCGGGCCGGAGGTCATCATCCGGCGGTGCCGGTCCACCACGGCCGCCAGGTCCCCGGCGCGCTCGCCCGACACCTGCCGTACGACGTGCTCGGTGATCGTCGCGAAGGCCACCGACTCGTTCACGGCGAACAGCGGCAGCCGGTGCTGCGCGCAGGCCGCCACCAGGTCGTCCGGGATCGCGCCCAGCTCGGCCTCGCCCGCCGCCAGCGCCGTGACCCCGGCGCCCGCGAGGAGCCGTACGAAGGGCTCGGAGTCGGCCGGGCCGCGGCGCCAGGCGAGACCGGTGAGGACCAGCTCACCGCCCGACAGATAGCGGCTGGGGTCCCGCAGGTCCGTGGTCATCACGCCACGCACCGTGCGGTCCAGCTCGTCCTGGCCGCCGAGCAGCCGCAGGCCCAGCGCGTCCGTGTCCAGCAGTGCGCGCAGCCGCATCTCGTCGCCGCCGTTCTGTCTCGAAAAATTACGATGGATTGGGGAACCGATGGAGGGGGTCGAACCGATGAGGGGGAAGGAGGAGGACTCGTTCCGGCCGGTGGCCGACGCGCAGCGGGCTGCGTCCGACGTTTCCCAGGGAAAGCCAAGAGGTTACTGATGACCTCCATTCATACGAATCTACAAGATGCGCGCCCTGGCCAGCCAACTCCTTCATGGTTTCGGTGACTGACCCCGTTGGCGGAACGCGCTGTGTACTGGCTCCCATCCACGTGAACACCTCATGAACGAGCCCGGGCCGCCGCACACGATCTGGCTTGATCAGCACCATCAACGAGACGAAGAAGAGAGCCGGTCATGGACTTCCTTCGCCCCGCCAGCTGGGAGGAAGCGCTCGCCGCGAAGGCAGCGCATCCCACAGCTGTGCCGATTGCGGGTGGCACCGACGTGATGGTCGAGATCAACTTCGACCACCGCCGGCCCGAGTACCTGCTGGACCTGAACCGCATCGGCGAGCTGGGCGACTGGGAGGTCGGCGAGGAGTCGGTCCGCCTCGGCGCCTCGGTCCCGTACTCGGCGATCATGGACAACCTCCGCGGCGAGCTGCCCGGCCTGGCCCTGGCCTCCCACACCGTGGCCTCCCCGCAGATCCGCAACCGCGGCGGAGTCGGCGGCAACCTCGGCACCGCCTCCCCGGCCGGTGACGCCCACCCCGCCCTCCTCGCGGCGGGCGCCGAGGTCGAGGCCGAGTCCGTACGGGGCTCGCGGCTGATCCCCATCGACGCCTTCTACACCGGGGTCAAGCGCAACGCGCTCGCCCCCGACGAGCTGATCCGCGCCGTCCACATCAAGAAGGCGGACGGCCCGCAGCAGTACTCCAAGGTCGGCACCCGCAACGCCATGGTGATCGCGGTGTGCGCCTTCGGCCTCGCCCTGCACCCCGCCACCCGCACGGTCCGCACCGGCATCGGTTCGGCCGCGCCCACGCCCGTCCGGGCCGGGGCGGCCGAGGAATTCCTGAACGCGGCACTCGAAGAGGGCGGCTTCTGGGACAACGGGAAGATCATCACCCCGTCGGTGGCCAAGCAGTTCGCCGAGCTGTGCTCCGGCGCCTGCAACCCCATCGACGACGTCCGGGGCACGGCGAGCTACCGCCGCCACGCGGTCGGCATCATGGCCCGCCGCACGCTGACCTGGACCTGGGAGTCGTACCGCGGCACCGCCGCCCGCACGGAGGGAGTCGCGTAATGCGCGTCAGTTTCACGGTCAACGGCCGTCCGCAGGAAGCCGACGACGTGTGGGAGGGCGAGTCCCTGCTGTACGTACTGCGGGAACGCATGGGCCTGCCGGGCTCGAAGAACGCCTGCGAGCAGGGCGAGTGCGGCTCCTGCACGGTCCGCCTCGACAACGTTCCGGTGTGTTCCTGTCTGGTCGCGGCCGGACAGGTCGAGGGCCGCGACGTCGTCACGGTCGAGGGCCTCGCGGACTTCGCCAGGCAGCGCGCGGAACACGGCGGCTGCGCCTCCGGAGCCCACGAAGGCTCTGGAGCCGCGGGAGCCCCCGGCGCCTGCGGTACGCCCCTGGACGCGGCCAAGCGCTGGCAGGCGCGGCCCTCCGACTCGCAGACCGGTGAGGGCGCCGAACTCGCCCCCATCCAGCAGGCGTTCATCGACGCCGGAGCCGTCCAGTGCGGCTTCTGCACCCCCGGCCTGCTGGTCGCGGCCGACGAGATGCTGGAGCGCAACCCGACCCCGACCGACGCGGACATCCGCGAGGCGCTCTCGGGCAACCTCTGCCGCTGCACGGGCTACGAGAAGATCATGGACGCGGTCCGCCTGGCGGCCGCCCGTCAGGGAGAGGCGGTCTGACGATGGCTACCGACACCACCGACGACGCGACCCGCGCCACCGCTCCCGTCGGTACTCCCACGAAGGTCACCCAGGGTTCACGGACCAAGGGCGGCATCGGCGAGTCCACGCTGCGCCCGGACGGCACCCTCAAGGTCACCGGCGAGTTCGCGTACTCGTCCGACATGTGGCACGAAGACATGCTCTGGGGCCAGATCCTGCGCTCCACGGTCGCGCACGCCGAGATCCTCTCCATCGACACCGGCGAGGCCCTCGCGACACCCGGCGTCTACGCCGTCCTGACGTACGACGACCTGCCGACCGCCGTGAAGAACTACGGCCTGGAGATCCAGGACACCCCGGTACTGGCCCACGGCCGCGTACGCCACCACGGCGAGCCCGTCGCGATCGTCGCCGCCGACCACCCCGAGACCGCCCGCCGCGCCGCCGCCAAGATCAAGGTGGAGTACAAGGAGCTGCCCGTCGTCACGGACGAGGCCTCGGCCACCGCGCCGGACGCCCCGTTGATCCACGAGGGCCGCGACGACCACCACATCGGGCACGTCTCCCACCCGAACATCGTGCACCGCCAGCCGATCGTCCGAGGAGACGTCGGGGCGGCCCGTGAGCGCGCCGACTTCGTCGTCGAGGGCGAGTACACCTTCGGCATGCAGGACCAGGCGTTCCTGGGCCCCGAGTCGGGCCTCGCGGTACCGGCCGAGGACGGCGGCGTGGACCTCTACGTCGCCACCCAGTGGCTGCACTCCGACCTGCGCCAGATCGCCCCGGTCCTCGGTCTGCCCGAGGACAAGGTGCGGATGACGCTGTCCGGGGTCGGCGGCGCGTTCGGGGGCCGCGAGGACCTGTCCATGCAGATCCACGCCTGTCTGCTGGCGCTGCGCACGGGCAAACCGGTCAAGATCGTCTACAACCGCTTCGAGTCCTTCTTCGGCCACGTCCACCGCCACCCCGCCAAGCTCCACTACGAGCACGGGGCGACGAAGGACGGGAAGCTGACCCACATGAAGTGCCGGATCGTCCTGGACGGCGGCGCGTACGCCTCCGCGTCCCCGGCGGTCGTCGGCAACGCGGCATCCCTGGCGGTCGGCCCGTACGTCCTCGAAGACGTCGACATCGAGGCCATCGCCCTCTACTCCAACAACCCGCCCTGCGGCGCCATGCGCGGCTTCGGCGCGGTCCAGGCGTGCTTCGCCTACGAGGCGCAGATGGACAGGCTCGCCGACGCGGTGGGCATGGACCGGGTCGAGTTCCGGCAGCTCAACGCGATGTCGCAGGGCACGCTGATGCCCACCGGGCAGCCCGTCGACTCGCCCGCCCCCGTCGCCGAACTCCTGCGCCGCGTCAAGGCGATGCCGATGCCGCCGGAGCAGCAGTGGCTCGCGGCCGGCGAGGCGGCGGACGTCCGCCAGCTCCCCGGCGGCCTCTCCAACACCACCCACGGCGAAGGCGTCGTACGGGGTGTCGGCTACGCGGTCGGCATCAAGAACGTCGGCTTCTCCGAGGGCTTCGACGACTACTCGACCGCCAAGGTCCGTATGGAGGTCGTCGGCGGCGAACCCGTCGCGACCGTCCACACCGCCATGGCGGAGGTCGGCCAGGGCGGGGTCACCGTCCACGCGCAGATCGCCCGCACCGAGCTGGGCGTCGCCCAGGTGACGATCCAGCCGGCGGACACCCAGGTGGGCTCGGCCGGTTCGACCTCGGCGTCCCGCCAGACGTACGTCACCGGCGGCGCCGTGAAGAACGCGTGCGAGCTGGTCCGCGAGAAGGTCCTGGAGATCGGCCGCCGCAAGCTCGGCACGTACCACCCGGCCTGGGCGAGTGCCGAGCTGCTCCTGGAGGGCGGCAAGGTCGTCACCGACGGCGGTGAGGTCCTGGCCGACCTGGTCGACGTACTCGAAGACGAGTCGGTCGAGGTCGAGGAGGAGTGGCGGCACCGGCCGACCGAGGCCTTCGACCTGCGCACCGGACAGGGCAACGGACACGTCCAGTACTCGTTCGCCGCCCACCGCGCCGTCGTCGAGGTGGACACCGAACTGGGCCTGGTGAAGGTCATCGAGCTGGCCTGCGCGCAGGATGTCGGCAAGGCGCTCAACCCGCTGTCCGTCATCGGCCAGATCCAGGGCGGTACGACCCAGGGCCTGGGCATCGCGGTGATGGAGGAGATCATCGTCGACCCCGTCACGGCGAAGGTCAGGAACCCCTCCTTCACCGACTACCTCATCCCCACGATCCTCGACACGCCGACCATCCCCGTCGACGTGCTCGAACTCGCCGACGACCACGCGCCGTACGGGCTCCGCGGCATCGGCGAGGCCCCCACCCTGTCGTCGACCCCGGCCGTCCTCGCGGCGATCCGCAACGCGACGGGTCTGGAGCTCAACAGGACACCGGTCCGCCCGGAACACCTGACGGGCACGGCGTAGTCGCCTGCCGCCGCTCTGTGGGCAGGCGTTCCGCCGCTCCTGCGGGCAGGCACCCGCCGTTCCTGTGGGCAGGCGTTCCGCTGAGGGTCCCCCAGGCCCTTAAGGCACTGGGGGAGGAACGGGTGGGCACAGGAACGGCCACCCCGGTACTGGGGTGGCCGTGTATCCCGCGGCACCCGGTAACCGCACAAGTACAGCACCGCGTCTCGTCTCGGGCCGTCCCCCGGGTCGTGCACCTTCCCAAAACCCGCGCAAGCAGAAAGCACGGCGCGGGTGCCCCTATGAACCTTGGGAGAAGGCACCATGACCCAGCAGTCACTGGAGCCCAGGACCACCGCCGACGACGCGGGTGAGGGAACCCGCGTCCCGGTCGGCCGGTCCTGGCTCGACCGCTACTTCCACATTTCCCTGCGGGGAAGCACGGTCGCGCGTGAGATGCGCGGCGGCGTCACGACCTTCATGGCGATGGCGTACATCCTTCTCCTCAACCCCCTGATCCTGTCCGGCAAGGACGTGGCGGGGGACACGCTCGGCCGGCAGGCCCTGATCACCGCGACGGCGTTCGCCGCGGCGTTCACCACGCTGCTGATGGGCTTCTTCGGCAAGGTGCCGCTGGCCCTCGCCGCCGGACTGTCCGTCTCCGGGGTTCTCTCCTCGCAGGTCGCGCCCCAGATGACCTGGCCGCAGGCCATGGGCATGTGCGTGATGTACGGCGTGGTGATCATGCTGCTCGTGGTCACCGGGCTACGCGAGATGATCATGAATGCGATCCCGCTGGCGCTGAAACACGCGATCACCATGGGTATCGGGCTGTTCATCGCGCTCATAGGCCTGGTGAAGGCGGGCTTCGTCCACCAGGGCAAGGCGACCCCGGTCTCGCTCGGCGCGACGGGCGAACTGGCGGGCTGGCCGGTGCTGTTGTTCGCCGTCACGCTGCTCGCCATCTTCATGCTGCAGGCGCGCGGCGTCCCCGGCGCGATCCTGATCGGCATAGTCGGCGGAACCGTACTCGCCGTGGTCCTCAACGCCCTCGATGTGATCGACCCGAAGCAGTGGGCCAGTGGGGCGCCCGAACTGCACGGCAGCGCGGTGTCGATGCCCGACTTCTCGATCTTCGGGGACGTCGAGTTCGGCGGCTGGGGCGAGGTCGGCGCGATGACGGTCGGCATGATCGTGTTCACGCTCGTCCTCGCGGGGTTCTTCGACGCGATGGCCACCATCATCGGCGTCGGCACCGAGGCGGGTCTCGCCGATGACAAGGGCCGGATGCCGGGCCTGTCCAAGGCGCTGTTCATCGACGGGGCGGGCGGGGCGATCGGAGGGGTCGCGGGCGCCTCGGGGCAGACGGTGTTCGTGGAGTCCGCCACGGGGGTCGGCGAGGGTGCGCGCACGGGGCTGTCCTCCGTCGTCACGGGCCTTTTCTTCGCGGCGTGCCTGTTCTTCACGCCGCTGACGGCGATCGTCCCCGGTGAGGTCGCCGCGGCGGCCCTGGTCGTCATCGGCGCGATGATGATGATGAACGCCCGCCATGTGGACTGGGCCGACCGCGCGACCGCGATCCCGGTCTTCCTGACCGTCGTGATCATGCCGTTCACGTACTCCATCACGGCGGGGGTCGCGGCCGGGGTCATCAGTTACGTCGCCATCAAGATCGCGCAGGGCAGGGCGCGGGAGGTAGGTGCCTTCATGTGGGGCTTGACGGCGATCTTCCTGATCTTCTTCGCCCTGAGCCCGATAGAGAGCTGGATGGGCATCCACTAGACGCTCCGCCGGGCGCGCGGGTGATTGAACCTGCGACCCGGTGGGGGCTGACCGCGCAGTTCCCCGCGCCCCTAAAGACCAAAAGCCGAGGCGCACCCCCACCCCGTAAGGGGCGCGGGGAACGGCGCGCCCAGCCACAACGCACCGAGCTTTTAAGGGGCGCGAGGAACGGCGCGGCCAGCCACGACGCACCGCCAGCCGACGACGAGCCCCGCCCCCCCCAAGGGGCGCGGGGAACGGCGCGGCCAGCGACAACGCACCGGCAGCTGACGACGAGCCCCGCCCCCCCAAGGGGCGCGGGGAACTGCGCACCCAGCCACGACGCACCGTCAGCCGACGACGAGCCCAGCTTTTAAGGGGCGCGGGGAACGGCGCGGCCAGCGCCCACCGGGCCGCAGTTGTCAACGACCCGCCCAGCCACAGCGCACCCCCAGCGAAAAGGAGACCGAGAATGCTGGACATTGCCGAAGACCTGCAGCGGTGGGCCGCGGAAGGCCGCGACTTCGCCGTGGCCACAGTCGTCGCCGTAGGCGGAAGCGCACCGCGACACCCCGGCGCCGCCCTCGCCGTGGACGCCGCCGGCACGGCAATCGGCTCGGTCTCCGGCGGCTGCGTGGAGGGAGCCGTCTACGACCTGTGCCAACAGGCACTGCACGACGGTCAGCCCGTCCTCGAACGTTTCGGGTACAGCGACGAGGACGCCTTCGCCGTAGGCCTGACCTGCGGCGGCATCATCGACATCCTGGTGACCCCGGTGCACACCTCCTCGCCCCTCCGCGAGGTGTTCACCTCGGCCCTCACCGCAGCCGCCGAAGGAAACGCGGCGGCATTCGCCCGCATCGTCTCCGGCCCGGCGGAACTACGGGGCCGCGCCCTCCTCGTACGCCCGGACGCCCCGTACGAGGGCGGCTTCGGCGCGCACCCCGAACTGGACCGCACTGTCGCGCTGGAGGCGCGTGCCTTTCTGGACGCGGGCCGCACCGGCACCCTGGAGATCGGCGAGCAGGGCTCCCGCTGCGGAGCGCCGCTCACCGTGCTGATCGAGTCGTCGGTACCGCCGCCCCGGATGATCGTCTTCGGGGCGATCGACTTCGCCGCGGCCCTGGTCCGTATCGGCAAGTTCCTCAACTACCGCGTGACGGTCTGCGACGCGCGCCCCGTCTTCGCGACGGCCGCACGCTTCCCGGAGGCGGACGAGATCGTCGTCGAGTGGCCGCACACCTACCTGGAACGCACGGAGGTCGACGCGCGCACGGTCCTGTGCGTCCTGACCCACGACGCCAAGTTCGACGTACCGCTCCTGGCGCTCGCGCTGCGGCTGCCGGTCGCGTACGTGGGGGCGATGGGCTCCCGCCGCACCCACCTCGACCGCAACGACCGGCTCCGCGAAGTGGGTTTGACGGAGCGGGAGTTGGCCCGGCTGCGGTCGCCCATCGGCCTCGACCTCGGCGCCCGTACGCCCGAGGAGACCGCCCTGTCCATCGCCTCGGAGATCGTCGCGAACCGGCGGGGCGGGAGCGGGGTGTCGCTCACCGGCGCACACACGCCGATCCACCACGACGTGTCGCAGATGCCCGTGCCCACGCCGATGCGGCGAGTCGGGGCGGTGGCCTGACACTCCGGCCGACGCGGTGTGTCGGACGTGGGCGATCAGACGTGGGCGAGCAGCCGTTCCAGCGGGGGCGGCGTCCGGTCGAGGTCCAGGTTCGCGACGAGTTCCTGCGCGTACTGGGCCTTGCGGCCGGCATGCGTACCCATGAAGCGGTGGAGATGCTGTTCCACGGTCCATCCCCGCTGTGCGGGCTGGTTCTGGAGGGTGCGGAACGCGCGCAACTCGCCCTGTTCCTCGACCACTTGCTGGATGACGTCGGCGCCCAGGGACCGGATGAGTTCGTCCTCCAGGTCCGCGTGGCACAGGAAGAACCCGAGCGACTCCAGCCCGTCGGTCGTCAGGCCGGAGCCGATCCCGGCCCGTTCGAGGGCTCGCCGGAAGAACCTCTCCTCGGCCACGTCGCACAGTCCGGCGAGCCGCACGTCGAGTCCCTGCGGCCCGCACAGGTCCACGAACCTGCCGACGCTCATGGCGCCCCCGAGCGGCACCACGGAGACGCCCTCCTCGTCGAGATCCCGGCCGTGCCGGGCGGCCAGCGCCTCGACGGCGACCTGGTCGCTGCCTCCCTCGACGAGCACGACGGTACGCAGCCCGGCGCCGGCCGCCGCCTCCCGCGCGCTCGTGCCCGCTTCCGCAGCCCCCGCGCCGCCGGCCGCCCATTGGACGACTGCCTGACGGAACCGCCCCATGTCGTTCATGGTTCCCAGTCTCGCAACTCCGGGCGGACTCGTTCCACAGACTTTTGCCGAGGCGTACCGCGGGAGTCCCGGGGGCGGCCCGTGGGGAACGCGCATAGGGCAACGCACACAGGGAAGGGGGCGCCGGGAAGGGCCCCGGTGACCGTCAGCCGGGCAGGGTGAGGGCGAAGGTGCCCGACTCGGCGAGCGCGCGCAGGAACTCGGGAGCCGCGAAGGCTTCCGCGGGGGCCAGTACGCCCGTCTTCGCCGGTCCCTGCCCGCCCGCCAGCCGCAGCGCGGCCTCGACCGAGACGACAGCCCCGGCCCGCCAGATGTCCCGCCCCCGGACATGGGCGTTGCGCCCGCCACCGGCGGCCCCGGTGACCTGGACCGCGACGGTGAACTCGGTCTTCGCGCGCTCCTGCGGACTCACGTCCACGCTGCTGAAGATCTGCTCCTCCTCGAAGGTGGAGGCGGTCAGCTGGACCTCCACGGCCCGTGCCGGAACATGGCGCGGGACCGTGACGACCTCCCCCGAGGGGAAGGGCACGATCGTCGTACGGGGTCCGACGGGCGGCGGGAACGGGAAGACCGCGTTGCGGATCTCCACGGGTCCCACCCGCTGTGCCCCGTCCGCGAAGCCGATGCGGTCGATCTCACCGATCAGCAGGTTGGCGGTGTTCACGGCGCCCTGGGTCATGCGCCAGCCCGTGACCGCGTAACCGACGGTCACCTTGTCCACGGCGGGCAGTCCCGCCGCTGCCGCCGCGGCCAGCAGATCGCCCAGTCCGCCGTAGAAGCTCATCTGCGGGACGAGGACCGCTCCGGTGCGCTGGGCGGTGGCCTGGAGGGAGTCGAAGACGTACTTCACGTGGTGCGGCTCGATCGCGTGGTCCACGTACGCGGTGCCGGTCTCCGCCGCGGCGGTGGCGACGGGTTCCCCGGTCGTGGTGAACGGCCCCGCGCAGTGGATGATCACGTCGGCGGTCTCGGCGAGCGCGCGCAGGGCGGGGCGGTCGTCGAGGGGTGCGTGCCGGACGCGTACGAGATCCGGGGCCGCGAGTTCGGCGGCGACCGCGTGCAGGGCCCGCTCGTCGCGTCCGGCGAGGATCACGTGCTGCTGCCGGGCGAGGAGTTCGGCGGTGACGACCCTTCCGGTGTGTCCGGTGGCGCCGTAGACCGCGAAGAGGGGTGTCTCGCGTGCCGTTGCGGGGGTCGTCGTGGATGACGTCGTCGGTTCCGGTGTTGCCTGTGCCGTCATGGCGAGGCTCACTTCCATACCGAGGGTATGTAATCGGATCGGCTAAGTTACGTACCCTCGGTATGCCTGTCAAGGGAGTTGATGAGCCGGATGGTCCGACGGACCCAGGCCGAACGATCCGGCGCGACCACCTCCCAACTGGTCGACGCGGCGACGGAGTTGTTCGGCAGCCACGGTTTCGCGGGTGCGCCCCTCGACGCCGTCGCGGCCAAGGCGGGGGTCACCAAAGGGGCCGCGTACCACCACTTCCCGGGCGGCAAGACGGCCCTGTTCCACGCCGTCTTCGTGCGCCATCAGGAGTTGCTGGCCGAGGCACTGTTCCGGGCCGGAGCCGCCGCGCCCGACCCGCGTGCGGCGCTCCGCGCGGGCGCCCGCACGTTTCTCGAACACTGCCTCGACCCGGGCTTCCAGCGTGTCGTCCTCCTCGACGCCCCGTCCGTCCTCGGCTGGGAGACGGTGCGCGAGATCGAGTACGAGCACGCTCTGCGCGTCCTGCGCGAGGCCATGGAACACGCGGTACGCGAGGCCGGCGGCACACCCGACGCGGCCCTGACGGCCCGCTGCCAGCTCGTCTTCGGAGCCCTGTGCGAGGGAGGCATGCTCCTCGCCCGCGCGACGGACCCGGAGACGATGCTGGAGGTGGTGGTGGCGGAGGCACTGAGACTCCTGGGCGACGAGACCCCCGCGTGACAGGTCACGACAGGCCAAGCCACATGGCAGGTCAAGCCGCATGACAGGTCACGACACATGGCAGGCAAAGACACACGACGGGCCCACACACATGGCAGGCCAACACACATGACAGGCGGCGGCTGACGGGCTCAGCCCTCAGGGATGTGACAGCAGCTGGTCCACCGCCCGTCCGAACATCCACCGGCCCGCCCGCCCCAGCACGGGGTCGAAGACGCGCGGCACCCCTCGCACCCCCAAGTCCTCCCGCCACCGCACCTGCGAGCCGCCGCCCGCCGTCGGCCGTACCTCGATCTCGGCCCACCCGACGACGAGCCGGCCGCGCTTGACGAGCCGGCACAGTCCGGGCGCGCGATCCAGGGGAGGCCGCCAGACGACGACCTCCATACGGTCGTCGAACGCCACCGGCCCCACCCCGGTACGCGCCACGAACACCGTGCCCGCCCCGCGCGGCGGCAGCGTGACGACCCGGACCCGCGTCAACGGCACCACATCGGCATGCCGCTCCCACAGGGTGAGCCGCCGCCATGCCTCGTCGGCGTCCAACATGGTGTCCCGACACACAAGAAAGAGAGCCATCCCTGGATCGTATGCACACAGCTGCGACAAACACGCCGTTGTCGCAGCCGCCTCAGACGTCCAGCAGATCCCGCACCCGGACCGGCACCCCCGTCACGAACGACTCGTTCGCCGCGAGCCCCGTCACCAGCGACTTCGCCCCGTCGCGCGCGTCCGCCGCCCGGCCCAGCGGGTCCGGGGCGGTGCGGTGGGGGCCGAACAGGTCCTGGAGCATCCGTACGTCTCCGCCGCCGTGGCCGCCCTCACCGGTCGGCACCTTCACCTCGCGCGGCCGTTCCCAGTGCCGGCGCAGCAGCAGTTCGGTGCGGCCTGCCTCGTCGCCCACGTCGGCGCCGTGCAGGACCGCGCTCGCGCCCTCGGCCCGTACGCCGGTGTGCGCCTCGGAGCCCGCGTCGGTACGTGTCCCGGGGCGCGACCACGTCGACTCCTCGACGAGCAGTTCGAGCCGGCCCTCGCTGCCGTTGAACGCGACGCGATAGCCCTCCCAGGGGGCGTACGCCGTGAGGTGGTAGGTCAGGGACGCTCCCGACGCGTACCGCACGAGGACCGCCATGTCGTCCTCGATGGTCACGCCGGGCCCGAACACGTTCTGGTCGCGGTGATAGCCGTCCTCGCCCTCGGCGTCCAGGTACAGCGCGCCGAGCACGGGCGAGTCCGCCAGGTGTACGGCGAAGGGGTCGCCCTGCGCGGCGGGGGAGCCGTGCGCGCGGGTGTAGGGCCGGGCCAGACCGCGTCGCCCGCCCGCCTCGTCGCCGTAGAAGAAGAGGCCGCCCTGGGCGAAGACGGTCTCCGGTTCGGTGCCGAGCCACCAGTTCACCAGGTCGAAGTGGTGCGTCGACTTGTGGATCATCAGGCCGCCGGAATCGGCCTTGTTCCGGTGCCAGCGCCGGAAGTAGTCCGCGCCGTGCCGCAGATCGAGCAGCCACTCGAAGTGCACCGAGCCGACCTCGCCGATCTCCCCCGACGCGATGAGTTCCCGTACGGCCGAATGCACCGGGTTGTAGCGGTAGTTGAAGGCGACCCGCACCTCGCGTCCGGAGCGCTGCCGGGCCGCGAGGATGCGGCGCGCGCGGTCGGCGTCCGTCGTCATCGGCTTCTCGGTGACCACGTCGCAGCCCGCGTCCAGGGCGCGCACGATGTAGTCGTCGTGGGTCCGGTCGACGCTGCACACCACCACGAGATCCACCCGCTCGCGCCGCAGCATCAGGTCGAAGTCCTCGGCCGCGTACGCCGGTACGGGCTCGCGGCCGGGACGGTCGGCCGTGAGCCAGCCGTTGTGGACCGCCATCCGGTGCGCGTTGACGTCGCAGAATCCGACGAGGTCGACGCGGTCCGCGTACGGTCCGGCCAGCGCCTGGGTGAACAGCCGGGCGCGGGCGCCCAGGCCCACCACGGCACAGCGGCGACGCGAAGCGGAATCCGTCCGGGCCGCCCCGTACGGGTCCGTGCGAGGGTCCGCGTAAGGGTCCGTGCAGGGGGCTTGTTCTGACATCAGGACCATCCCTAGGGTCGTCGGGCAGGGGGTGGAAGCGCTTTCTGACGAATGAGGTGACCCACTCATGCCCGGAAACAGGACAAGGAAGTCCTGGCGGCCGCGCATCGCGGCGGCCACGGTGCTGCTGGTGTCCTGCTCGCTCCTCACCGGCTGCTCGGGGCCGGACGGGGCGGGCGGGCACGGTGGCAGGGTGGTCCTGCGCTACACCTGGTGGGGCAACCCGGACCGGGCGGCCAGAACCCAGGAGGCCGTCGACCTCTTCGAGAAGAAGCACCCGGAGATCGAGGTGCAGACGTCGTTCTCCGGCTACGACGCCTACAAGCAGAAGCTCGCCACCCAGGCGGCGGGCGGCGACGCCCCCGACGCCATGCAGCTCGACTACCGCATGATCGACCAGTACGCCTCCGGAGGCGTACTGTTGGACTTCGCCGAGCAGCGCTCCGTGCTGGACACCGGCGAGTTCGACGCGGGCCTCCTCGCCACCGGGAAGGTCGACGGCAAGCAGTACGCGATCCCGCAGGCCCGCGGCACGGAGACCGTGGTGTACGACACCGCGCAGTGGAAGAAGTCCGGGGTCGCCCTGCCGCGCGAGGGCTGGACCTGGAGCGAATGGGCCGACGCCATGCGGGAGTTGGCCGAACGGACCGGCAGGCCCGGCGCCACCGACCCCGGGCAGAGCGAGGACGCCTTCGAGGTCTGGCTGCGCGGCCGGGGCAAGAGCCTCTACACCGAGGACCGCCGGCTCGGCTTCACCGTCGACGACCTGACCCGCTGGTGGACCTTCGCCGACAAACTCCGCAGGGAGGGCGCCGTCTCGCCCGCCGAGCAGACCACCCAGCTCGACGGCACGGTCGAGAACACCCCGCTCGGGCGCGGCAGGGCCATCTCCGACAGCAACTGGGACGCGCCCTCCAGCGGGTTCGTCGCGCTCGTGCCCGACGGGGTCACCCTCGCGCCGATGCCGTCCGGCGAGGACGGCACCCCGGGCCAGTACTTCAAGCCCTCGATGTTCATGGGCGTCGCCGCCGACACGGGCCATCCGAAGGAGTCCGTGCAGCTCGTCGACTTCATGCTGAACGACCCGGACGCCGCGAAGATCCTCGGCGCCACCCGCGGCATCCCCGTCAACGAGTCGCTCCGCGAGTCGATCGCCCCCGGCCTCGAGGACTTCGACAGGACGGTGTTCGACTACCAGGCGTCCCTGGAAGGAGACCTCGACGCCCCGCCCCAGGCCCCGCCCTCGGGGGACAGCGCGCTGCAGACCACCTTCCAGCGGGACTACGACCAGGTGTCGTACGAGCGGATGTCGCCCCGCGAGGCGGCCGAGGACTACGTCACCGAGGCGAAGGCGGAGCTGAGGTCATGACCACCACCACCGACACTCCCGCGACCGCCCCCGCCGCGAAGACCGTTCCCGCCAAGCGGCCCGGCGGACGTCGACGCGAGGGCGCAGCCTGGGTGTTCCTCTCCCCATGGGTGCTCGGCGCCGCCGTGCTGACCCTGCTCCCGATGGCCGTCTCGCTCTATCTCTCCTTCACCGACTACGACTTGTTCAACCCGCCCCACTGGGTGGGCCTGCGCAACTACACGCAGATGTTCACCGAGGACCCGCGCTACTGGCGCTCGGTCGGCGCCACCCTCACCTACGTCGTCATCGCCGTGCCCCTCCAGCTCGGCCTCGCCCTCGTCGTCGCGCTCGGCCTCAAGTCCATGCGCCGCGGCCGGGGTTTCTACCGCTCGGCGTTCTACGCGCCCTCCCTGCTCGGCGCCTCCATGTCCATCGCCCTCGTGTGGCGGGCGCTGTTCAACGACGGCGGCACCGTCGACAACCTGCTCGGCACCGGCGGCTGGGTCAACCGGCCCGGCTGGGCGCTGTTCGCCGTCGCCCTGCTGACGGTGTGGCAGTTCGGTGCCCCCATGGTCATCTTCCTCGCCGGACTCCAGCAGATCCCCACCGAGCTGTACGAGGCGGCGTCCGTGGACGGGGCGAGCAGGTGGCGCCAGTTCCTGTCCATCACCGTGCCCATGCTCTCCCCGGTGATCTTCTTCAACCTGGTGCTCCAGACCATCCAGGCCTTCCAGGTCTTCACCCCCGCCTTCGCGGTGAGCGGCGGCAAGGGCGGCCCCGCCGACTCGACGCTCTTCTACACCCTCTACCTCTACGACCGCGGCTTCGTCGCCTCCCACATGGGCTACGCCTCCGCGATGGCCTGGGTCCTGCTGATCGTCATCGGCGCCGTCACGGCGGTGCTGTTCCGCACGTCCCGCACCTGGGTCTTCTACGCGTCCGAGGGGGACCGATGACCACCTCGACCACCAGCACGGCCTCCACAGCCCCTACGGCCTCACCTGTGCGCAAACCGGTCGCCCGGCGCCGCGTCGCCCTGCACCTCGGCGCCCTCGCCGCGCTCCTCGTCATGCTGTACCCGCTGGCCTGGCTGCTCGCGACCTCGCTCAAGCCCGCCGACGAGGTGATCGCCAGCCTCGACCTGCTGCCCGGCAGCCTGGAGTGGTCCAACTACTCGACCGCCCTCGACGGGGTGAACGACGTCTCCGTGTGGCGGCTGCTCGGCAACTCGCTGCTCATCGCGGGCGGCGCGGTCGTCGGCAACGTACTCAGCTGCTCCCTGGCCGCGTACGCCTTCGCGCGGCTGCGGTTCCGCTTCCGCGGGCCGCTGTTCGCCTTCATGATCGCGACGATCATGCTGCCGCACCACGCCGTGCTGATCCCGCAGTACATCATCTTCAACCAGCTCGGCATGGTGAACACCTACTGGCCGCTGATCCTGCCCAAGTTCCTCGCCACGGAGGCGTTCTTCGTGTTCCTCATCGTGCAGTTCATGCGGGGGCTGCCGCGCGAGTTGGAGGAGGCGGCGCGGATCGACGGCTGCGGGCCGTTCCGCAGCTTCTTCCTCGTCATCCTGCCGCTGACCCGGCCCGCGCTGATCACCACGGCGATCTTCACGTTCATCTGGACGTGGAACGACTTCTTCACCCAGCTGATCTACCTCTTCTCGCCGGAGAAGTTCACGCTCACGCTGGCCCTGCGGTCGTTCGTGGACGCGTCGAGCACCTCTGCCTTCGGCCCGATGTTCGCCATGTCGGTGATCGCCCTGCTGCCGATCGTGCTGTTCTTCCTCGCCTTCCAGCGGTTCCTGGTCGAGGGCATGGCGAACTCCGGGATCAAGGGATGAGCGGGAGCCGGGGGACGGGCGGCGGGCAGGCCCGGGAGCCGGGTGAGATCTTCGGGCCGCGCATGACGCTGTTCGCCGACGTGCTGAGCGTGGGCGTGTGCACGGCCCTCGCGTCGCTGCCGGTCGTCACCCTGCCCGCCGCGCTGTCCACGGCGTGCGCGGTCCTGCGCGGCGCCCGCGAGGACCGACCGGCCACGGCGGGCCGGTACCTGACGACCCTGCGGCGACGGCTGCGCCCCGGCGACCTCGCGGCCGGAGCGCTGGCCCTGGCCGGCGTCCTGCTGCTCTGGGCGGACCTGGCCCTGGCCCGCGCCGGACTGCCCGGCGCCCCGCTGTTCGCCGTCGTCGCCGCGGCGACCGGCGGGTACGCGGCTGTCGTCGGCCTGCGTGCCTGCGGGCGCCCCGAGTCCCTCACCGACTGGCGGACGGCGGTGGCCGGCGCGGCCCGGGACTCCGTCGGGGACGCGGGCGGCAGCGGCCTCGTCCTGCTCGCCCTCGCGGCGTCGTTGACGTGCGCGTGGATGCTGCTGCCGCTGGCGTTCCTGGCACCGGGTCCCCTGGCGATGGCGCTGACGGCGGTGGACGTACGGATGCCGACACGGGCGGAGGCCCGCGCGTGAGGCCGGGGCTGCGCATGTGGGGGAGCGGGCGCGGACGTCGGTTCGGACGAGGGCGAAGTTCCGGGCCTGCCATGTGTTCTGGATCACGCGTCGCGTGTTGAGGGTGGGACGGGGGCAATTCCCGTACCTCACCACGACGCACGCGCGACGAATGCGAGGATGAGGCCCGTCATGACTGCTGGGTGGGGTGTGCGCACGGTACGGGCCGCGGTGTTCGCGGTCGTCTGTGTGCTGCTCGCCGCCCTCGGCCACGTGCTGATGTCCGGCGCCCCGGTGGCCTGTTGGACGATGGCCGCCGGGACCGTGGCGACGGGCGGCGCGGGCTGGTGCCTGGCCGGCCGGGAGCGCGGACTCCCGCTGATCGTGTCGGTGGTGGTCGTCACCCAGGGCCTGCTGCACTGGTCGTTCTCGCTCGCGGGGTCGGCCGCGGGGGCGGTGGCGTCCGGCCGGGGGACGGGTGCGGCGCACATGTCTTCCATGGACGCCATGGATGCGACGGGTGCCACGAACATGTCGGCCACCACCATGTCGGCCGCGGACATGGGGTCCATGTCGTCGATGGGGCACATGGGTTCAGGCCACATGGCCGCGGAGCACATGGGTGCCGGGCACATAGGTGCGGGCCATATGGGCTCGGATGTCATGGGTCAGTCGGCGCACACCATGGACGGAACATCCTCGCTCGGCATGCTCGCCGCCCACCTGTTGGCCGCGCTGCTCTGCGGTCTGTGGCTTGCGTACGGCGAACGCGCCGCCTTCCGCATCCTGCGCGCGGTCGCCGGACGGCTGGTCGCACCCCTGCGACTGCTGCTCGCGCTGCCCACGCCCCCGCACCGCCCGCGCATTCGCGCCCGCCGCGGTTCCTCCGACCGTTCGCCGCGGCGACTCCTTCTCGTCCACGCCATCACCTCTCGGGGTCCGCCCGTGGGATCCGCTGCCAGCTGAGACAGCCGGATCCCCGAGGCGTCGCCCTGCGCGCCTCGGGTCTCGGCCGTACCTCCGTGTACGGCCGCACCCCCTCGCCGGACCGACGTGCGAGCGCGCCCTGGGCGCGCACCACGCGTACGCGCCCGTCGGTCCGGATCACGGATGACCCGAGAAGGACACCTGGTGATCACTCCTGCCCCGCCCGTCCCACACGGCGGAAGCAACAGCGGCGTCGCGAGCAACAGAAGCGGCGCGAGCAACAGCGGCGACGCAAGCATCGGAAGTGACAGAAGCGACAGAAGCGGCGGTGGTGGTGAGACCGCGGCATCCGTCGACGAGTCGATAACCGCCTGGGCGCTGGCCGCCCGGGGCGGCGACCCGGACGCCGTCGAGCGTTTCGTGCGCGCCCTGCACCGTGACGTCGTGCGCTATGTCGCGTACCTCTCCGCCGACCCCCAGGCCGCCGACGACCTGGCCCAGGACACGTTCCTGCGGGCGCTCGGCAGCCTGCACAGATTCGAGGGCCGCTGCTCGGCCCGTACCTGGCTGCTGGCCATCGCGCGCCGCGCCGTGGTCGACAGCCTCCGGTACGCCGCTGCCCGGCCCCGCCTGTCCGACGTACCGGACTGGCGGCTGGCGGTCGAACGGGCCCAGCCGCGCGGCCTGCCCGGCTTCGACGACGGTGTCGTACTCCTCGATCTGCTGGCCGCGCTGCCGGACGAGCGTCGTGAGGCGTTCGTGCTCACGCAGTTGATGGGGCTGCCCTACGCGGAGGCGGCCGCGCTCAGCGACTGCCCCGTGGGAACGGTCCGTTCCCGGGTGGCCCGCGCCCGGGCCACCCTCATGGACCTGCTCGCCGAACCCGACGCACTCGCCACCACACCCGCAGCCCTGGCTGCTTGACGAAGCTGACGAAGCGGACGGAAGGGGGTGTCGGCAACCGGTGCCGGCACCCCCTTCCGTCCGCGGTGGTTCACACCGTGAGCTTGATCGCTTCGAGCCAGAGGTCGTTGTTGTGGGTGCCGGCGTAGGTGAAGTCGAACCCGGACTTGGGGTCGTCGCATTCCAGGCCGAGCCAGGCGTCGTTGTGGACGTGGGCGGTCTGGCAGACGCTGCTGCTGCCGCCTCCGACGTTGATGGTGAGCCCCAGCATGTTCGGCGCGTCCTTCTTGGTGCTGCCGACGTAGTTGTCGATACCGTCGGCGGCGCCCGACCACGGCTCGGGGAAGTGCCCTTCACCGTTGGTGGAGCCGGGGTCGTGGACGAACGCGGCGCTGCTGGTGCCCTTGGTTCCGGACACGGCGATGTTGACGGCCTTGAGCGGCGTCTCCTCGCCCACGGTGCCGGCCGTCTCGCCGTCGCACACGGCGTCGGTCCAGCCCTTGCCGGACACGTAGGCCCGGTAGCAGATGTGCCGTCCGGTCGGGTCCTGGGAGGCGAGTTTCTGGACGGCGGTGGCCGCCGTCCGCTCCGGGGCCTTGGTCTCCTCGTCCTCGGAACCGCCGCCCCCGCCTCCACCCCCGGCTCCGCCCGCCTTCTGCGTCTCGGTCGCGGCCGGGGGTGCCGTGGGGACGGAGGACGGGGCTTTCGGCGCCTCGGGGGTCGGTGAGGGGGAGGGTGCCAGTGTGCTGATGCCGGCTTCCTGGATCTTCTCGGTGGCGGAGCTGCGGACGCTGGGCTTGTAGGCGATCCACAGCATCACGAAGGTGATGGCGAGTGCCATGAAGATGCCGAGGAAGGTGGCGAGCCAGCGCGGCAGGAAGCCCTTCTGGACGTAGGTGCCTTCGACGTCCATCGGGTCCACACCGGACCGTTGGACGGCGAGGGTGTAGGGCCGGGACTCCTTCGACCCGAACCAGATGATCTGGCGCGGCTTCAGCGTCGTCTTGACGAACGCCGCACGCCCCGGCTCGATCTGCACGTTCGAGGGGTGGATGTCGTACGA
>NZ_JBHXTO010000091.1:0-39396 GCF_042677425.1 Streptomyces sp. NPDC127119
CCCTTAAGGCACGGGGCAAAGCTCAGGCCCCCTAAGGGGCGCGGGGAACTGCGCGGCCAACCACGACGCACCCGCAGCCAGGCACGAACCCGGCAGGCCCACCCCTCAGGGGCGCGAGGAACTGCGCGGGTGACCACGACGGACCCGCAGTCAGGCACCAGCCCGCCGGCCCCCGCCCCTCAGGGGCGCGGGGAACGGCGCGGGTGACCACGACGAACCCGCAGCCAGGCACCAGCCCGCCGGCCCCGGCCCCGCAAGGGGCGCGGGGAACGGCGCGACCAGCCACAATCGGGCCGCAGCCGAACACGAACCCCGCGGGCCCACCCCGCAAGGGGCGCGGGGAACGGCGCGGCCGACCGCAACGGGCCCGCAGCCAGGTACGAACCCGGCTGCGGCCCCGCCCCACATGGTCTCGCTACCAGCGTGCTTCCACCTGGGACTTGATCCGGTGGTCGTACAGCGTCGAGATCGCGGACAGCGTCTCCGCCGGCAACGGCGCCAGCTTCCCCGCCGCCGCATTCGCCCGCGCCTGCTCAGGCGTGCGCGCGCCGGGGATGACCGACGTCACGCCCGGCTGCTGGACGATCCACGCCAGCGCGAGCTGCGCCGGAGTGACCCCCTCCGGCGCGAGCGCGGAGAATTCCGCCGCCGCCTCGACACCGGTCGCGTAGTCGACGCCGGAGAAGGTCTCGCCCTGGTCGAACGCCTCCCCGTGCCGGTTGAACGTCCGGTGGTCGTTCGCCGCGAAGACCGTGTCCTTCGTGTACTTGCCGGACAGGAGTCCGGAGGCGAGCGGCACGCGGGCGATGATGCCGACCCCGGCCTCCCGCGCCGCCGGCAGCACTCGCTGAAGCGGCTTCATCCGGAACGGGTTGAGGATGATCTGCACGCTCGCCACGCCCGGCCGGGCGATCGCCGTCAGCGCCTCGTCGACGGTCTCGACGCTCACGCCGTACGCAGCGACGCGCTCCTCCTCGACCAGCGTGTCGAGCGCGTCGAACACCTCGTCCGACGAATACACCGGGGTCGGCGGGCAGTGCAGCTGCACCAGGTCGATGCGGTCGACACCGAGGTTGCGGCGCGAACGGTCGTTCCAGGCGCGGAAGTTGTCGAGGACGTAGTTCTCCGGGACCTGGTCGAGCCGGCGGCCCATCTTCGTGGCGACCAGCACGTGCAGGTCGGGCCGCCCGCTGAGGAACGCGGCGATGGTCTCCTCGCTGCGCCCGTCGCCGTACACGTCCGCCGTGTCGAAGAACGTCACCCCCGACTCCGCGGCGGCCTCAAGGACCGCCAGGGCGTCCTTGTCGTCCACGTCGCCCCAGTCGGCACCGAGTTGCCAGGTGCCGAGTCCGACGACCGATGCGTGCTGTCCTGACCTGCTGAATTCGCGCTCGTCCATGGGGTCAGTCTGGCACCCGTCGGGCGCCGCGCCGGACGCCGCCCCCGTGCGGCGGGGCCGTTCAGGCGACGGTCGCGGGCAGGGCCACGCCGGTCAGCCGCTCGGACTCGGCCCACAGCCTGCGGTTGGTGCCGGTGTCGAGGGCGCGGCGGGTGACCCGGGTGGTGGCGGTCGGGCCGACCAGGCCGAACCTGCGGCCGGGCCCGTAGTAGCCGCCGGCCGTCGCGTCGGGGCTGGTGGCCGCGTACAGGAGCGGTTCGGTGCCCTCCTCGACCTGCTGCTTGGGCAGGAGGAGGCCGAGCCGGAGCATCAGCGTGCGCTCGGGCTTGTCGCGGCCGAGCGCGGCGCCCGCCGTCTGGAGGTTGGTCACGGTGTAGCCGGGGTGGGCGGCGGTACTGAGGAGGTTCCAGCCGCGCTCGGCGGCGAGGTCCGCCAGGTGCCTGGCCATCATCAGGTCGGCGAGTTTGGACTGGGCGTACGACTGGTTGGGGTTGTAACGGCGGCGCTCCCACTGGAGGTCGTCGAAGTCGATGCGGCCGAAGTTCGCCATCCCGCTGCTCATGGTGGTCACGCGGGGCGCCGGTGCGGCGAGCAGGGCCGGCAGCAGGCGCAGGGTGAGGGCGAACGGGCCGAGGTAGTTGCTGCCCATCTGGAGCTCGAAGCCGTCGGCGGTGGTCAGCCGGGTGGGCGGGGCCATCACTCCCGCGTTGTTCACCAGCAGGTCGAGCGGGGCGCCGTCGGCGAGGATCCCGCCGGCGAACGCCTCGACGGAGGCCAGGTCGGCGAGGTCCACGCGCCGCACCTCCAGCTGTGCGTGCGGATGCCGGGCGAGGATCTCGGCGCGGGCCTGCTCCCCCTTGGCGACGGTGCGTACGGCGAGCACCACGCGCGCTCCGGCCGCCGCGAGACGCCGTGCGGCCTCCTTGCCCGTGCCGCTGTTGGCACCGGTGACGACGGCGGACTGTCCCGTCCGATCAGGGACGACGTATGACGTGGGCACGGGGACTCCTTGTGTGTGCGGCACTCCCGGGATTAGGAGACCGACGGTCTGATGCAGTTCAAGCTAGCAGACCACCAGTCTGATAACAACAGACCGGGGGCCTGCTGTCCGGCGCGGACAGATCGCCGATCGGTAGACTGCGGCCATGGCAGACACCTTCCAGCGCGCCCGCAGCGAGGAGCAGCGCGCCGTTCGCCGCAGGGCGATCCTCGACACCACGGCCGCGATGCTCGGTGAGATGCCGGTGGCGCAGGTGAGCCTGAACGAGCTGAGCCGCCGGGTGGGACTCGCCAAGTCGAACGTGCTGCGCTACTTCGAGTCCCGTGAGGCGGTCCTGCTGGAACTGCTCGCCACCGCCACGCAGGAACTGCTCGACCACCTCGCCACCGCGCTCCCCGACGCCGTCGACGCCCACGCCCCCGTCGCCGAGCGCGCGGACCAGGTCGCGGCGACGCTGGCGGAGTCCCTCGCCGCGCGCCCGGTGCTGTGCGACCTGATCAGCGCTCAGGCCGCGGTCCTGGAGCGGAACGTGTCGACGCAGGTGGCCGCCGAGCACAAGCGCTCCTCCATCGGCCACGCGTTCGCCCTGGCGCACCGGGTCCGCATGCACGTACCCGAACTGGACGAGCGGGACGCCGTACGGTTCATCGCCGGGGCGCTCATGGTGACCACGGCGGCCTGGCCGCACGCGCATCCGTCGCCCGCCGTGCTCGCGGTCTACGAGTCCGAACCCGAACTGGCCGTCCTGCGCATCGACTTCACCACGGCCCTGCGCGAGTCGCTCGAAGTCATGCTGTCCGGGCTGCTGGCAAGAGCTTCACACTGACCGGCGGAAATTCACTCCCGCCGATGCAACCCGCGGGTGAGTCCTGCGCGTAGAGATGATGACGGCACCGTGATCCGCGGTGCCGCCTGCACGTGTTCCGCATCGCGGACGACTACGGGGAGAACCACACAGATGGTCTCAAGAATGATGGGCCGGGGTACGGCGAGGGGCACGGCGGCACTGGGAGCGGTCCTGCTGTCCGTGCTGGCGGTCCCGGCGCACGACGCGACCGCGGCACCCGCCGACGCCGGTGACCGTGCCGTGAGCGGCAGCCGGGCGACGGCCGAGAATCTCGCGGCGCCCGACGTGGAAGGGCTGCGCGAGGTGCTGCGGACGGCGCTGACACAGGGGGCGCCCGGTGCCATGGCGCGGATCGACGACAACGGCACGGTCCACAAGGTCGCCGAGGGCGTAGCGGACCGGACCACCGGACGGGCGATCGACAACGCCGACCGCTTCCGCGTCGGCAGCGTCACCAAGAGCTTCACGGCCGTGGTCCTGCTGCAGCTGGTCGACGAGGGGGTGCTCGACCTGGACACCTCGGTCAACACCTACCTGCCGGGCCTGCTGCCCGACGACGGCATCACGGTGCGCCATGTGCTGAGCCACCGCAGCGGTCTGTACGACTACACCAACGACATGTTCGCCGACACGGTCCCGGGCTTCGAGGCCGTACGCAACAAGGTCTTCAGTTACCAGGAGCTGGTGGACCTGTCCCTGAAGCAGCCCCTCGGCAACGCGCCGGGCGCCGCCTACTCGTACTCCAACACCAACTTCGTGGTGGGGGGCATGCTCATCGAGAAGCTCACCGGGAAGTCCGTGCGGTCCGCGTACAAGAGCCGCATCATCAAGCCGCTCGGCCTGAAGGACACCTCCTACGTGCACCCGAGCACGGCGATCGCCGGCCGGCACACCAAGGGCTACCTGCCGCCCGACGTGGCCGACGGGACGCTCGTCGACTCGACCGAGCAGACGGTGTCGTGGGCGCAGAGCGCGGGCGCGGTCATCTCCAGCACCCGGGACCTGGACACCTTCTTCTCGGCCCTGCTGCGCGGCAGGCTGACCTCGGCCGCACAGCTCGCGCAGATGCAGCAGTGGACGCCGGTCAACAGCACCCAGGGGTACGGACTCGGGCTGCGCCGGCGCGACCTGTCGTGCGGGGTCTCCGTGTACGGCCACACGGGCACCGTGCAGGGCTACTACACGTACGCGTTCACGTCGAAGGACGGCGCGCGCACCGTCACGGCGCTCGCCAACACCTCCAACAACGGGACCGTGCTCAACACCATGGCCCGCACCCTGGAGTCCGCCTTCTGCGGCAAGCCGGTCAAGACCGCCACGGCCCGCAGCCAGGCGCCCGTGGAGCGGTACGAGGACATCGCTCCCGGGGTCGCCCTCGACTGACCGCCAACCGACACATCGGTGACTGACACCTGGTACCGGATCCCCGGTACCAGGTGTCAGGAACCCGCGCGCACCCGTGGGGCGTTGTCCTGTCGACGCCCCACGGGGCGCGCACAGTGATCCGGCACCTGGACGGGCGGCACGATGGACGAGTTGGTACCCGGCGGCAATCTGCCCCTGCCCGGTGGTGTCCTGACCCTCGGGGTGCCCGGCCCGTTCGACGTGTCGGCGCTCGTCACCGACGACAGCGGCAAGGTGCGCGGGGACGGCGACTTCGTGTTCTACAACCAGCCGGCCGCCCCCGGCGCGCGGCTGAGCGGGCAGACCCTCACGGTCGATCCGGCCGCGCTGCGGGCGGGGGCCAGCCGCGTCACCGTGGTCGTCAGTCCCGCCGAGCCCGGCACCCCGCTCGGACGACTGCCCGCCCCGACCTTGCAGGTGACCGGCTCGGGCGGCCGGCTCCTCGCCCGTTTCACGCCGTCGCGTCCGCAGCGGGAGACCGTGCTGCTGCTCGCGGAGATCTACCGCCGCGGAACCGCCTGGAAGCTGCGCGCACTGGGCCAGGGCTACGCCGACGGGCTGGCAGGGATCGCACGGGACTTCGGTGTGGAGGTCGCCGAGGACACCGACGCCGGCACGGGCCCGGGGACGGAGGTCGGCGCCGGTTCCGGGGCCACCGGGGCCGGGCCCCTCGCGGACGGCTTCCTCCCGCTGGTGAACTCCGCCCGCGCCGCCGTCGGCTCCCGGGCCGTCGTCCTCGACGGGCGGCTGACCGCCGCGGCGCGGGCGCACGCCGCGGACATGGCGGCGCGCGGGCGTCTCGGGTCGGAGGGGGCCGACGGACTGTCCGTGCACCAGCGCGTGACCGTCGCGGGCTACGCGTATCTGACGGTCGGCGAGCATCTCGTCTCCGGGCCGCGGGACGCGGCGGAGTTCGTGGAGTACTGCCTCTCGGGCGAGCGGACCCGGCGGACGGTCCAGGACCCGGCCTTCACCGAGGCCGGTGTGGCCTGCGTGCCCGACAACAGGTCCGGCACGCTCTACTGGACGGCGCTGTGGGCCGCTCCCCTGACCCCCGGCGGACTGGCGCGGACCGCAGCCGAGGTCCTCGCGCTCACCAACGCCGAGCGGGCCGCGGCCGGTCTGCCCCCGCTGGCCGAGGACCCCCTGCTCACCCGGGCGGCGCAGGCGCACAGTGCGGACATGGTGGCGCGCGCGTTCTACTCCCACACGGCGCCCGACGGCAGCGAGCCCTGGGACCGGGCCGCCGCCGCGGGCAGCACCCGCCGCACCATCGGCGAGAACATCGCCTGCGGGCAGCGCTCCCCCGCCGAGGTCGTGCGGGGCTGGATGGACAGCCCCGGCCATCGCGCCAACATCCTCAAGCCCGCCTTCACCCACCTGGGCGTCGGTTTCGCGGGCGGCGGCTCGGCGGGCACGTACTGGACACAGCTCTTCGGCGCCTGACCCGGGCCGCCCGGCCGTCCCCCACCCGTCCCCCACCTGTTTCACATCACCGCAGGTCAGCGGCGTACTAACGATGATGACAACGGTCACCGATGCAGCCTTTGCCGATCTCCGCGAGGTGCGCTTCACTGCGGGTGTCGGACACCGCAACGAGGGGGACTCTCATGAGCGCGCACCACGGCCACGAGCACGGGTCGGGCGGGCACGCGGGGCACTCGCACGGTGTCACCGCGGACGCGGACCGCCGCTGGCTCGCGATCGCGCTGACACTGATCGCGACGTTCATGGCAGTCGAGGTCGTCATCGGTGTCGTCGCCCAGTCCCTCGCGCTCATCTCCGACGCCGCGCACATGCTGACCGACGCCGTGTCCATCGTGCTGGCCCTGATCGCGATGCGGCTCGCCGAGCGTCCGGCCCGCGGCGGATTCACGTACGGCCTGAAGCGGGCCGAGATCCTCTCCGCCCAGGCGAACGGACTGACGCTGCTGCTGCTCGGGGCCTGGCTGGCGTACGAGGCGGTGCGGCGGCTGTTCGATCCGCCCGCGGTCGAGGGCGGACTGATGTTCTACACGGCGCTCGCGGGCATCGCGGTGAACGTGGCGGCGGCCTGGTGCATCTCGAAGGCCAACCGCACCTCGCTCAACGTGGAGGGTGCCTACCAGCACATCCTCAACGACCTGTTCGCGTTCATCGGCACCGCGATCGCCGGCCTCGTGGTCCTGCTGACCGGCTTCGCCCGCGCCGACGCCATCGCCACGCTGGTCGTGGTGGCCCTGATGTTCAAGGCGGGCTACGCGCTCGTACGGGAGTCGGGGCGCATCTTCCTGGAGGCGGCGCCCGCGCATCTCGACCCGGACGCCATCGGGGACCGGCTGGCCGCGCACTCCTCGGTCGCCGAGGTGCACGACCTGCACGTGTGGACCATCACGTCGGGGACGCCCGCGCTGTCCGCGCACGTCCTGGTCGAACCGGTCGCGGACTGCCACACCGTGCGCCGGGACCTGGAGAAGATCCTGCAGTGCGACTACGACGTCAGCCACACCACCCTCCAGGTCGACCACGCCCCCGAGAACGTCCTGGACGTCCGCACCGGCGGCGGCCCCACCGACGACACGCACTGCGAGGCCGCGCACGGTCCGGTGCACCGGGACGAACCCCATCTGCACTGACGAACCTCATCCGCGCTGAGTCAGGCACCGGTGATTCGCCGAGGGCAGAACGCGGCGGGGTCCCCCAAACGGGCCGGACTTCCTAGGGTGGAGGCGTGAGCAGCCACGCGTCGAACCGAGCCCGCGTCATTCCCCTGCGACCCGTCCCGGCCGAGTCGGCGGCGCCTTCGGAGCCGGCCGAACCGGCGCCCAGGGAGCCCTTGTGGCGGGACGTCGTGGGTGAGGTCCTGCGGCGCGAGCGGCTCGCGCAGGAGCGGACACTCAAGGAGGTCGCCGAGGCGGCGCGTATCTCGATGCCGTACCTCTCCGAGCTGGAGCGCGGCCGCAAGGAGGCCTCGTCCGAGGTCCTCGCGGCCGCCGCGCACGCGCTCGGACTCGGCCTGGCCGATCTGCTCGCCCTGTCGCACCGCCGCCTCGTGCGCCAGGAGCGGCCCCGCCCCCTCAGGTCGCGTACGGCGCCCCGGCGCACGGAGGCCACCTCCCGGTACGGCGAGGTCCGTCTCGCCGCCTGACGCGCGCCGCGCCGGCCGGGGGCGGGCTCCCGGCTCGTCGGAGCGCTGGCTCTCAGGCGGCGACCGCGGACCGGCGCCGGCTCAGCACCTCGTCGGCGAGTCCGTACGCCACCGCCTCCTGCGCGGTGAAGATCTTGTCGCGGTCCATGTCGGCGCGCAGGGTCTCGACGGGGTGGTGGGTGTGCAGGGACAGGACCTCTTCGACCTGGGAGCGGATCCGGATCATCTCCTTGGCCTGGAGGCCCAGGTCGGAGACGGTGCCCCGCGCGCCGCCGCTCGCGGGCTGCCCGAGCAGCACCCGCGCGTGCTCCAGGACGAAGCGCCGGCCGGGGTCCCCGCCCGCCAGGAGCACCGCCGCGGTCGAGGCGGCCTGGCCGACGCAGAACGTCGAGACGGGCGCGCCGACGAAGCTCATCGTGTCGTAGATCGCCATCAGCGAAGTGAACGAGCCACCGGGTGAGTTGAGGTAGACGGCGATCTCCTGCTCGGGGGCCGCCGACTCCAGGTGGAGCAGCTGGGCGATGACGACGTTGGCGACGCCGTCGTCGATCTCGGTGCCGAGGAAGATGATCCGCTCGGAGAGCAGCTTGCTGTAGACGTCGTACGCGCGCTCGCCCTGCGGCGTGCGCTCGACGACGTTCGGGATGGTGTAGGAACTCATGCGCGTCGTGTACTGGTCCATGTCAGAGTCCCATCCGTCGCTTCGAGGAGGCCGGGCGGACGTCGTCCATCGACTCCACGACCCGGTCGACCATGCCGTACTCCCTGGCCTGTTCGGCCGTGAACCAGCGGTCGCGGTCACCGTCGCGGGAGATCGTCTCCGCGCTCTGGCCGGTGTGTTCGGCGGTGATGCGTTCGATGGTCTCCTTGGTGAACTGGAGGTTCTCGGCCTGGATGGCGATGTCGGCGGTGGTGCCGCCGATGCCCGCGGAGGGCTGGTGCATCATGATCCGCGCGTTCGGGAGCGAGTAGCGCTTGCCGGGGGTGCCCACGGTGAGCAGGAACTGGCCCATGCTCGCGGCGAATCCCATGGCCAGGGTCGCCACGTCGTTGGGGATGAGCCGCATGGTGTCGTAGATCGCGAGGCCAGCGTGGACGGAGCCGCCGGGGCTGTTGACGTACAGGCCGATGTCGGTGCGGGGGTCCTCGGCGGAGAGCAGGAGCAGCTGCGCGCAGATCCGGTTGGCGGAGACCTCGTCGACCTGGGTCCCGAGGAAGATGATGCGCTGGTTGAGGAGTTGGGCGGCGAGGTGGTCGTCGAACCGCGACGGAGGGGTGTCCCCCTCCTCGGCCCGCGGCCCTGGGTGGAATCCGGTGCTGCTGAGTGCCATCGCTCCTCCTGGTGGTGGCGCGGCCCGGTGAGCCGCGGTGCCTCCACCCTCGGTCCGCCGCCGGCGGCACGGAAGGAATCTCGGCCCTCGGCAGATTCGCCGACGGCAGAGCGGACCGGGGGGCGGACCGGGAGAGCGCACCGCGTCACACCGCAGGCGCGGGCGCTACTTGGTCACCACCAGCGAGAACTCGTACAGGTCGCCCCGGCACAGGGATTCACCGTACTCGACGACGTGGCCCGTCCCGTCGAACGCGGTACGGCGGACCAGCAGGGCGGCGGAGCCCTCCTTGACGCCGAGCAGCCGGGCCTGGCGGCCGGTGACGTTCACCGCGCGGATCTGCTGGGTGGCCCGTACGACGCGGACGCCCTGGGTGTTCTGCAGGGCTTCCGAGAGAGAGCCCGTCAGCAGTGACTCGTCCAGGTCGGGGAAGCGTTCGGCGGAGAGGTAGACGGTCTCCAGGCAGATGGGGAAGCCGTCACCGAGGCGCAGGCGTTCGATGCGGTGGAGGGTGGTGCCGGGGTCGACGCCCAGGGCCGTGGAGTGGTGCAGGTCGGCCTCCACCAGCTCCGCGGCGAGGAGTTCGGCGCTGGGCCGGTAGCCGCGCGAGCGCAGGTCCTCGGAGAACGAGGTGAGCGTCGACGTCTTGGTGACGTGGGGGTGGGACACGAACGTGCCCACGCCCCGCACACTGCGGATGAGGCCGTCCTCGCGGAGGGCCTGGAGCGCGCGCCGGGCGGTCGCCCGGCTGACGTCGTACCGCTCGGCGAGCCGCCGTTCGGTGGGCAGCGCCTCGTCGGGGCGCATCCGGGCGATGTCGGCCTGGAGCCGCCGCCGCAGCGCCTCGTGCTTGAAGGAGTCCGCCTCGACGGAATCCGTTCCGACGGAGTCCGCCTTGGAGTCCGTCCTGAGGGAGTCCGTCGCCGGGCCGTCGTCTGAGCGCCTGTCCTCGACCGTCACATTCACTCCGCGGTTCGCACCTGTCCGCCATCTCCGCCTCCTCCGAGGACGCGGTAGCGGGGCATCAGAGTACGCACCACGTCAAGGGTCGTTCCGGCGGTGTCCGCTTCCGGTGGCGTCGGCCCGCTCCGGCCGGCCACCCACCGCTCCTCCTGGACGAGCAACGACGCCTCGAACTCCTCGGCCCGGTAGGGGTTTCCGGTCTCCAGCGCCCGCGCGATGTGCTCGTACCAGCTGCGCCAGCGGGGCAGGTGGAACGTGCCGACCAGGCCGGCCCAGTGGCGGCCCGAGTAGTCGTGCAGCTTGCTGCGATTGTGGCCCCAGAGGGTGAGCAGGCGGCGCGCGTCTCTCTCGTACAGGTCGGCCTCGGCCGGGGTGGTGGCCCAGGCGCGGGCGTCGGCCAGCCAGCCGTCCAGCCGGTGTTCGGGGCGGGTGGCCAGCAGCGTGTCCAGGTCCTCGATGGTGGCGAGCAGTGCGCGGGCGGCCCGGTGGAAGCCTTCGGCGTCCCGGGCGAAGGCCGCGTCCGCCGCCCGCCACTGCCGCTCGCACGCCGCGTGGGTGAGCACCTGCGCGGTGACGTCGCACAGGTCCCGGCCGAGCGGTCCCGCACTGTCCTGCGGTGTCGTCTCGCCGGCCAGCAGCTCCCATGCCTCGGCCAGCGCCGGGGGGACGTCGGGCGACGGCGGGTCGGCCAGGTGCACGGGCAGCTCGTGCCGCAGATCGCCTTCCAGCGTGGGCCGGCCGATGATCACCGAGCCGGGCGGTCCGGGCCCGTCGGACGCGTACACGCTGTCGTGCAGCAGGTCCCAGGCCCGCAGCAGCCCGGGAGTCGTCCGCCCGTACCGGGCCCGCGTCCACGTCCTGAGCCATCCCTGTACGTCGTCGACGGCGCCCTGCCAGGCGACGTCGGCCAGCAGCTCGTACAGGACCGGGTCGGCGCCGAAGGCCTCCATGCTCGCGCCGATCCCGGACAGCGAGCCGCCGCGTGCGTCGGCGTGCGCGCGGGCGGGGCCTGTGGCGATCTCGTCCAGTTTTCCGTAGAGCCCGGGCCGGCCGCCGAGGCTGTGGAGCATGCACCACACCCAGGGCTTCTTGCGGTAGCCGTCGGTGCGCTGCCAGACCGGGCGGTGTTCGGCCCACAGGTCGAGGATGAGCATTCCGTCGTCGGGGATGGCGTCGAGGAAGGCGCGGGTGCGCTCCGGTGTCCAGTAGCGGGCGCGGTAGGAGAAGGGCCAGGCCTGGAGCACCCAGGTGGCCCGCTCGTCCACCGCGGTCATCACGCCGTGCACCGCGCGCGCGACCTGGGCGAGGTCGGCGGGGTCGGTCACCGGTGGGGTCGTCTCGATGAACGGGTCGGCGGCGTAGAGGTGGTCGGTGCCGAACAGCCGGTTCTGCTCGGTCAGCAGGGTGGTGCCGAACTCCTCGAAGAGCGGGTCACGCGGGTCCAGCATGCCGACCTCGAAGTCCCACCAGGGCAGGGTCGTCGACCGGGCGCCCCGGCTCGCGATCAGCTCCTGCGGGACGTGCCCGGAGAAGCCCTGGAGGACCGGCCGCATGCCCAGGGCGCGTTCCCGGCCGAGGATGCGGCGGCCGAGGTCGATGTGTCCGTCGATCCAGCTCTGCGGGAGCGGGCCGGACCAGCCGTCGAGCGAGGCGAGCCAGTTCCACGGCAGGTAGGCCGGTCCGCCGAGGAAGCTCCGGGCGGTCGGGTCGTCGAGACCGGTGGTCATGAGGGCGCGTTGCCAGGCCGCTTCCAGGCCGGTCATCGCGAGCGGGGTGGTCACGCCGTGCAGGGCCATCCAGTCGATGTGGCGCTCCCAGCGCGCCCAGTCCCAGTACGCGGTGGTGTAACCGAAGGTGCAGACGTTGAAGTGGTAGCGGTGCGGGTGGGGGGAGGTCGTGCGGGGTGTCGTGCCGGTGCGCGGCAGCCGGTCGGGCAGCCGGGGCACGGGGGCGTCCCAGGTGATCTGCGTCCCGCACACGGTCCGCAGGTACCAGCGCAGCGCCGAGGCGACCGCGACCCCGCTGGACCCGCGCAGGGCCACTCCCCCGGGCCCGGCGTCGATTTCGTACCAGTCGGGTCCGCCGCCTCCGGGGACCACTTCGGCGGTGAACTCCGCGGCCCGGTCGCCCAGGAGACGTCTCAGCAGCTGCCGGGCGGCCGGGGTTCCCGCGCCCGCTTCCTCGGGAGGTGTCATCGTCCGGACCACTCCTGTGAGTCGTGGTACGTACCACAGAACTCTCGAAGCTAGCCGCGCCACTCGGGGCGGTCAAGCAAGTCGACCGGAAAGAAGGCCGGTCGGTCGCAGGGCTGGGCATCCCCATACCCCTCTGGTACGGTCCACAGCCACATCAGCGGCTCCGTTCGACACCTCAGGTGGCCTCGACACGATGAACGCCGATCTCGTCTACTTCGCCGCTCTTCAGGAGAACCTCACCGCGATGGCCACCGCCGAGCGGCCCGCGATCGAGCGTGCCGCCCGGGCGGTCGCGGACAGCATCGCGGCCGGAGGCGTCGTCCACTACTTCGGCAGCGGCCATTCGCAACTCGTCGCCGTCGAACCGCTGCAGCGCGCCGGCGGACTCGCGCCGGTCAACGTCATCGCCGACCCGGCGCTCTCCCCCGTCGCCCCGCGCCACGCAGGCACGGCCGAACGCGTCAGCGGCTACGCGGCGGCCGTCCTCCGTACGGCGGACATCAGGTCGGGTGAAGTGGTGATCGTGATCTCCAACTCGGGGATCAACGCCGTGCCCGTCGAGTTCGCCCTGGGAGCACGGGAGTTGGGGGCGACCGTCGTCGCCGTCACCAGCCGGGCGCACTCCCTGGCCGCCGCGTCGCGGCACACCGGCGGACAGCGGCTGCTCGACGTCGCCGACATCGTCATCGACACCCACGGCAGCCCCGGGGACACGGTGGTGCCCCTGGGCGACCTGGCCGTGGGAGCCCTGTCGACCGTGCTGGGGGCGGCTCTCGTCAACGCGCTGACCTGCAGGGCGGCCCAACTGCTCGTCGAACGCCACGGGCAGACACCGCCGTTGATCGTCAGCCAGAACACGGACGGCGACGCCCTGCGGCGCAACGACGAGCTGCTGGAGCGGTACAAGGACCGCTGCCCGAGAGACTGACGTACCGATCCGACCGACGAGGCCACGCAAGGAGGCCGATGATGGACAGCACACACCGGGTGCGCCGCCGCATCGCCGCGACGGTCTGCGCCGCCGCCCTCGTGCTCCCGCTCGCGGCGTGCGACGCGCTCACCCCGGGCAGCGCGACGGCGGTGCCCGGCCCCACCAGCGTGCCGTCGTCGACCGCCGTGCCGGCCGGGGACGTCACGCTGCATCTCCAGTTCGCCGACGCGCCGTTGATGGTCGACGCGCTGATCGCCGCGTTCGAGAAGGACCACCCCGACATCGACGTGGAGCCGCAGTACAAGACGTTCTCGGACTACGTGCAGAACCTGAAGCTGACCATGACCTCCGACACCGCTCCCGACATCGCGCAGTACGCGGTCGGCATGACGGACCTCGCGGCGGACGGCCACATCCTCGATCTGGCGCCCTACCGGGAGGCGTACGGCTGGGACAAGGCCATTCCGCCGGTCAGCCTCGACCAGCTCACGGCGGGGCAGACCAGTGAGGCCACCGGTGGGCGGGCCCTGTTCGGGGTCCCGGCCGGACTGTCCATGACCGGCATCTACTACAACAAGGAACTCGCCGAGAAGGCCGGGATGGATGCTCCGCCGAAGACGCTGGACGAGTTCGCGAAGCAGCTCGCCGCGGCCAAGGACGCGGACCTCACCCCGCTCGGGGTCGGCGCGCTCGACTCCGGCGGACTGCATCTGTGGGCCGCCCTGCTCAACCAGCTGATGCCCACGGACGAGTACTGGGACTGGGTCAACGGCAAGAAGGGCGCCACGATAGAGAACCCGGCCGCGGTCGAGGCCAGCGAACTCGTGATCGACTGGGGCCGCAAGGGGTACTACAACGAGTCCGCGAACGGCACCGCGCAGGTCGACTCGACCGCCCAGTTCGCCAAGGGCGACAGCGTCTTCCTGATCAACGGCAACTGGGCGGCCGGGCAGCTGGCCACCGTCATGGGCGACAACGTCGGGTTCTTCCCGATGCCCGGCGAACAGGCCGGCTCCCCCACGGTGGCCTCGGGGTTCAGCGTCTCCTACGCCGTGTCGGCCAAGACCGAACACCCCGAGGCGGCAGGCGCGTTCCTCGACTTCCTGACCTCTCCCGAGGCGGGCCAGATCATCAGCGACAACGGCTTCATGCCGCCCAACCCCGACGCCGTGAAGAAGCCCACGGGCGTGCTCGCGGACATCGCGGAGGGGCACCGGCGGGCCGTCGCCGACGACGGCATCACGACGTTCCCCGACTTCGCCGCGCCCGCGATGCTCGACCGGCTGCGCTCCGGCGTCCAGAAACTCATCGCGGACCGTGTGAAGCCGGCCGACTACCTCGACTCTCTTCAGGACGAGTGGGAGGACCATCATGGGGAGTAGGCCGCCCGTCCGGAACCGGGAGGCGCGCAGGCGGTGGCGCGGGTACGTGTACGTGCTGCCCGCGTTCGCCGTCTACGTCGCCTTCGCGGTGCTGCCCGCCCTGCACACGGCGTACCTGTCGCTGTTCGAGTGGGACGGGGTCACGCTCGGCGAATGGGTCGGGCTCGGCAACTACGCGGAGATCTTCCAGGACTCGATCCTGCGCCGCTCGGTGTTCAACGCCCTGGTGCTGGTGGTGTTCTTCTCCTGCGTGCCGATCGTGCTCGGGCTGCTGTCGGCGGGTCTGCTGGCCCGTTACCGGCGGCCGGGCATGGGCGCGTACCGCTTCCTGTTCATGCTGCCGCAGGTCGTGCCGCTCGTCGCGGTCGGTGTGACCTGGCGGTGGCTGTACGGGGACGACGGGGTGGTCAACCAGGCGCTGCGCGCGGTGGGCCTCGACAGTGTGGCGCGGGCGTGGCTGGGCGACTTCGACTTCGCGCTGATCGCCGTGGGGCTCGTCGGCACCTGGGTGCTGAGCGGGCTGTGCATGATGCTCTTCCTCAGCGGTGTGCAGAAGGTGGACCCCAGCCTGTACGAGGCGGCCCGGATCGACGGGGCGGGCCCGGTCCGGGAGTTCATGTCCGTGACGTTGCCGCATCTGCGCGGTGAACTGGCCGTCGCCATGACCGTGACGACCGTTGCCGCGCTGGCCAGCTTCGACATCGTGTACGTGACGACGAACGGCGGTCCCGGCGAGCAGACGACGGTCCCCGGCCTCCTCGTGTACCGGCTGGCGTTCTCCGAGGGCAAGGTGGGGCTCGCCGCCGCCCTGGCCGTCGTGCTGGGCGTCCTGATACTCGCGATCGTCTACCTCATCAACCGACTGTCGAGGGATCGGACATGAACACCGTCGCGCGCTCGGAACGCTGGTCCGGCTATGCGCTGCTGACCGTCATGGCGATCGTCGTCGTGATCCCGTTCCTCAGTGTCTTCCTCGCCTCGCTCCAGCCCGCGGGCACACCGGTGGTGGGTCTGACCTGGCCGGAGCGGTGGAGCTGGGACAACTACGAGACGGCGTGGTCGGTGGCCGGGTTCTCGCATCTGATCCGGCACAGTCTGATCATCGCGGTCGGCGTCGTGCCCGCCTGTCTGGTCCTCTCCGCGCTCGCGGGGTACGCGCTGGGCACGATGAGGCTCCCCGGGGGCAACGCGATGGCGGCGTTCTTCATCGCCGGTCTCACGATCCCGGTCGAACTGATCGTGGTGCCCCTCTACTTCGACCTGCGCAACCTCGGGCTGACCAACTCGTACCTGGGTGTGATCCTGGTGGAGATCGCGCTGTTCATGCCGTTCAGCGTGTTCTGGATGCGTACGCACTTCCTGTCGACGCCCACGTCCCTGGTGGAGGCGGCGCGGATGGACGGTGCCTCGTCGGCGACGATCCTGGTACGGATCCTGCTGCCGCTGGCCCGGCCGTCCCTGATGACACTCGGGCTGCTCGTCTTCATGTGGTCGTGGAACCAGTTCCTGCTGGTGCTGGTCCTCATCCAGGACACCACGAAGCACACCGCGCCCGCGGGTCTCGGGTTCTTCGTCGGTCAGAACAGCACGGACATCCCCACACTGGCGGCGGGGACGATCATCGTGATGCTGCCGATCCTGATCCTCTTCGTCGTCTTCCAGCGCAGCTTCCTCGCGGGACTGCTGCAGGGGGCGATGAAGGGCTGAGCGGTGCGGGCCGAGCGGTGAAGGGGCGGGCGGAGCAGCGGGGTCGTCGACGGGGCCCGGAGGCGGACCGGGCGGTCAGGCCGCCTGCGTGGAGTCGGCGTGCGCGTCGGGCCGGGGGGCGGCTGCCGCCCATTCCAGGACCAGTCGTTGGTAGTCCCGCCGCTGCTCACCGCTCAGTGTTCCGCCGGCCCGGAGCCACAGGGCCCGGATCTCTTCGTTGACCTCGGCGGCTGATCTCTGCGTGGCTCCCGGCGCACGACGGTGAGTGGTGGACATAGCGTGAATCATACGGGGCTGTGCGTGAAGACCATGTGAGTGGAGACTGTGATCCTTACCGCCTTCCGGCGGCTGTGACAAGGGCCACGGCGTCAAGACCCCGTATGGCACGGCGGTGTCGGGCGGACCGTCAGACGGAACCGGAGCCAGGGCCGGAGCCGGGCCCGGAGTTGGAGTCGGAGCCCAGGACCAGCGTCTGGATGGCCAGTACGGCGCCGCCGCGCGCCCAGTCGTGGAAGTCGGACACCTTGGTCTCCAGGTTGACCGGGTCGGCCTGCGGATGCCGGTTGGCCAGGACGGCCTGCTCGACCACCGGACCGGCCACGTCGACCAGGCCCACGCCCTCACCGGCGAGGAGGATCTTCTCGGGCATGGCGAAGTTGGCGATCTGCGCGACGAGGGTGCCCAGGGCGCGCGCCGCCTCGTCGACGATCCGGGCGGCCATGGGTTCGCCCTCGGCGGCCAGCGCGAGGACCTCGTCGTACGAGACGTCGCGGCCGGTGGCGGCCCGGACCTGGTAGCGGATGCTGGGGATGGTCAGCAGGGAGATGGCGCTGCCTCGCTCGCCCTCGGGTGTGAGCGGGCCGTTCGGATTCACCATCCAGAAGCGGCCGACCCCTCGCCCGTCCTCGGCGGTCACCACCCGCTTGCCGCCGCTGACCAGGCCGTAGCCGAGGCCCGCGCCGATGGTGAGGACCGCGAACCGGTCGAGGCCGCGGCCGGCACCGAACCAGCTCTCGGCCTCGACGAGCGCGTTCACGTCGTTCTCGACGACCACGGGCAGGCCGGTGCGCTCCTCCAGGAGCCGCGCCAGGGGGACGTCGTGCCAGCCGAGGAAGGCCGACTCGTCGACGACCGAGCGGTCCGAGGCGCGCCCGCCCAGTCCGATGCCGATCCCGGCGAGGCCCGGGAAATCCCGGGCGAACTCCTCCGTGACCGCCCGCAGCACCTCCACGACGTGCTGCGGATCGTGGCCGGACAGGGGCAGGTCGTGGCGGGCGACGATATCGCTCCTGAGGGTCGTGACGACCCCGTAGACCATGTCCTCGGTGATCTTGAAGCCGATGAAGGTGCGGGACTCGGCGACGATGTCGAGGGGCTGGGAGGGCCTGCCCTGGCGCACTCCGGCGTCGGGGAGCGCGCTGCCCTCGGGGACCTCGACCAGCAGTCCCGACTCGATGAGCGGCTTGGTGAGCCGGGTCAGGCTGCCCGCGGACAGGTCGAGCCGGCGGGCGATGTCGCTGCGCGACAGGGGGCCGCGGGTGAGGACCTCGATCGCCACGGAGCGCTCACCGGGACTGAGCGGCAGCCAGCTGGCGGCGCGTGCGGTCATGACCGACCCCCTCGTCGTTTCTTTCGGTACAGAAGTAATCATGCCATCCCAGGCCACGTAAGCCCATCCGATCCTGGAAGAAAAAGTTATGCGCAGACCTCTTGACGGCTGGATTCTTTCGGCCCAAAAGTAAGTAAGGCCCGAGGACGAGCCGCAGACGAGGGAGTCTCCCGATGACCGTCGCCTCAAGCAGCCCACCGTCGCGTCTGTCACCGCGCGACGTCGAGGGGACAGCTCCGAAGCCCAGGAGCGGCAGGAAGCGAGAACGCGACGGCGGCGGCCGCGGTGACGGGGCCCTGGCGGCACTGTTCATCGCGCCGGCCATGCTGGGTTTCCTGGTCTTCCTGCTCTGGCCGACCCTGCGCGGCATCTATCTGAGCTTCACCCGCTTCAATCTGCTGACCCCGGCCGAGTGGGTCGGCCTCGACAACTACCGGCGCATGGTCAACGACCCCATCTTCTGGGACTCGCTGAAGGTCACCGTCGAGTACGTGTTCATCAACATCGGCATCCAGACGGTCTCCGCGCTGGCCATCGCCGTCCTCCTGCAGCGCCTCACCCAGTCCGCGGTGCTGCGCGGGGTCGTGCTCACGCCGTACCTGATGTCGAACGTCGTCGCGGGCATCGTCTGGCTGTGGATGCTCGACACCCAGCTCGGCATCGGCAACGAGATCATCGCGGGCCTGGGCTTCGACCGCATCCCGTTCCTGGCGGACGAGACATGGGCGATCCCGACGATCGCGCTGATCAACGTGTGGCGGCACGTCGGCTACACCGCGCTGCTGCTCTTCGCCGGACTCCAGGCCATCCCGAACGACATGTACGAGGCCGCGAAGGTGGACGGCGCGAGCGAGTGGCGGATGTTCTGGCGCATCACCATGCCGCTGCTGCGGCCGGTGCTGGCAGTGGTGCTGATCATGACCGTGATCGGCTCGTTCCAGGTCTTCGACACGGTGGCGGTGACGACGAACGGCGGTCCCGCGAACGCCACCAACGTGCTCCAGTTCTACATCTACGGCTCGGCGTTCGGCCGCTTCCAGTTCGGCTACGCCTCGGCGATGTCCGTGGCGCTCCTGGCCGTGCTCAGCGCGATCACCATCCTCCAGTACCGGCTCACCCGGGCCGGTCAGACCGACCTCGGCTGACGAAGGGAGCGACCGACATGACCGCCGTGACGGCAACGACGACGAAGGTACGGCCGGAGCGCCGAAGGCTCTCTCCCGGAAAGGTCCTGGCCTGGACGGTGATGGCCGCGATGGTCCTCATCACCCTGCTGCCGTTCTACTGGATCCTGCGCACCGCGCTGTCCTCGAACACGGCGCTCGCGGCCCACCCCGGTGACGTGCTGCCCGTGGACCCGACGACCGGTGGTTTCGAGCGGGCGCTGGGCCTGCAGTCCACCGAGGAGGCGATCGCCCAGGGCGGTTCGGGCGGCGGACTGAAGTTCTGGCGCTATCTGCTCAACTCGGTGATCGTGTCCACCCTGATCACCGTCTGCCAGATCCTCTTCTCCGCCATGGCCGCGTACGCCTTCGCCCGGCTGCGGTGGCGCGGCCGGGACAAGGTGTTCGGGCTGTTCCTGGCCGGGCTGATGGTGCCCACCATCTTCACGCTGCTGCCGAACTTCGTCCTCATCAAGCAACTCGGCCTGGTGGACAGCCTGCTGGGCATCTCCCTGCCGACGATGTTCATGACGCCGTTCGCGGTGTTCTTCATGCGCCAGTTCTTCATGAACGTGCCCCGGGAGGTCGAGGAGGCGGCACTGCTCGACGGGGCCGGGAAGATCCGGATCTTCTTCCGCGTCATGCTGCCGATGGCGTCCTCGCCCATCCTCACCCTGGGCGTACTGACGTACATCACCTCCTGGAACGACTACTTCTGGCCGCTGATGGTCTCCTACAGCGACAGCTCGCGCGTGCTCACCGTGGCCCTGGCAATCTTCCGGGCGCAGACACCGCAGACCGGTTACGACTGGTCCGGCCTGATGGCGGCGACGCTCATCGCCGCCCTCCCGATGCTCGTGCTCTTCGGCTTCTTCGCGCGCCGCATCGTCAGCACCATCAGCTTCACCGGCATCAAGTAAGGGGACGGGCATGCGAATTCGTACGCGGACGGCCGTGGCACTGACCGGGGCGCTGGCGCTGTCCCTGGTGACGGGCTGCGCGCAGGGCGGAGCCGCCGGGGCAGGCGCGAACACGGTGACGTACTGGCTCTGGGACTCCAACCAGCTGCCCGCCTACCAGGCCTGCGCCAAGGACTTCGAGAAGCAGAACCCGGGCCTGGACGTGAAGATCACGCAGATGGGCTGGGCCGACTACTGGACCAAGCTCACCGCGAGCTTCATCGCGGGCACCGAGC
Source organism: Streptomyces sp. NPDC127119 (assembly GCF_042677425.1). Taxonomy (NCBI): domain Bacteria; kingdom Bacillati; phylum Actinomycetota; class Actinomycetes; order Kitasatosporales; family Streptomycetaceae; genus Streptomyces; species Streptomyces sp. NPDC127119. The sequence continues at coordinate 20,254 of NZ_JBHXTO010000091.1, forward strand.
CCGACGTGTTCACCGACCACATCCAGAAGTTCGGGCAGTTCGCCGACCTGAACGTGCTCGAACCCCTGGACGACCTGGGCATCGACGAGTCCGCCTACCAGCCGGGGCTCGCCGCCAACTGGACCGGCCGGAACGGTCACCGCTACGGCGCCCCGAAGGACTGGGACACCGTCGCCCTCTTCTACAACAAGAAGCTGACCGAGAAGGCCGGGCTGGCCGCCCGGGAGATGGGCGACCTCTCCTGGAACCCGGAGGACGGCGGCACCTTCGAGAAGGCCATCGCGCACCTGACCGTCGACAAGAACGGCAAGCGCGGCGACGAAAAGGGCTTCGACAGGAACAACGTCGAGGTGTACGGACTCGCCACCGGCGGCGCCGGCGACAGCGACGGGCAGACCACCTGGAGCCCGTTCGCCGCCTCGGCGGGCTGGAATTACACGGACAAGGCGCGCTGGGGCACCGAGTACCAGTACGACAGCAAGACCTTCCAGAAGGTGGTCGACTGGTACTTCGGCCTCGCGAAGAAGGGCTACCTCGCCCCGTTCACCGACTACACCGACGGTGCCAACCCGGCCAACGCCCAGGTCGCCTCCGGCAGGGCGGCGACCGCCTTCGACGGCGCCTGGATGATCTCCACGTACTACGGCACCAAGGGCCTCGACGTGGGTACGGCCGTCACCCCGGCCGGTCCGACCGGCAAGCGGGCCACCATGATGAACGGCCTCGCCGACTCCATCACCAGGAACGCCCACAACATGGCGGGCGCGAAGAAGTGGGTGCGGTACCTGTCCTCCGACGAGTGCCAGCGGACCGTCGGCGGCTACGGCATCGTCTTCCCCGCGACCCCGGGCGGCACCGAGGCGGCCGTGGCCGCGTACAAGAAGAAGGACATCGACGTGTCCGCCTTCACGGGGCCGGTCGCGGACAAGAAGGACTTCACCACCTTCTCGTTCCCTGTCACGGACTACGCGGCGGACGTGTACGCCCTGATGCGCCCCGCGATGCAGGACGTCTTCGCCAACAACGCCCCGGTGAAGGGCCTGACCAAGACCAACGACCAGATCAACTTCATCCTCGGCCAGTGACCCGGGCCGTGACCCGGACTCCGGCTCGGCCGGTGACTCGTACCACTCCGAAAGGCACACACTCCATGACGTTCTCCCTCGGCATCGTCGGCGCCGGCCAGTTCTCCGGCCAGTTCGCGAAGCTGTTCCTTGCCCACCCGGGTGTCGGCGACGTGTACGTCACCGATCTGCTGCCGGAGCGCGCCGAGCAACTGGCCGCCGCCGAAGGGCTGGCGGGCACCTTCCCCTCGTACCAGGCGATGCTGGAGTCGGAGGCGGTCGACGCCGTCGCGATCTTCACCCAGCGCTGGACCCACGGCCCGCTGGTGATCCAGGGCCTGAACGCCGGCAAGCACGTCTACTCGGCGGTCCCGATGGCGATCACCCAGGAGGAGATCGCCTCGATCATCGACACGGTACGGGCCACCGGGCTGACCTACATGATGGGTGAGACCAGCCAGTACAACCCGGCGACCGTCCATGCCCGCAACCAGATCGCGGACGGCTCCTTCGGCCGGCTCTTCTACGCCGAGGGCGACTACGTGCACGACATGGACCTCGGGTTCTACGAGGCCTACCAGTACAGCGGCGGCGAGAACTGGAAGGCGACCGCCAGCTATCCCCCGCTGCTCTACCCCACGCACTCGGTGGGCGGGGTCCTCGGGGCCTGGCAGACGCACGCGGTGAGCGTGTCCGCGATCGGCGTCAGGGACGACCGCGGGGACGGGGTCTTCGACGAGGAGATCAGCCAGTTCGGCAACGACTTCTCGAACGCCACCGCACTGTTCGAGGTCGCGGGCGGCGGCTCGTTCCGCACCAACGAGTTCCGGCGGGTGGGCTACCCCTCGCACATCCGGGAGTCGCGTTTCCGGTTCTTCGGGACGGACGCCAGCATGGAGCAGCTCGCCACGGTGGCGTTCTGGCAGGACAAGAAGGGGGTCAAGGACATCAGCGAACTGCTTGAGCCCAAGCCCACCATGTCCCCCGACGACCCCTCACTGCAGAACATCGCGCCGGAGCTGCGGGCCGCCTTCACCTCGGGGTCGGCCCCGGTGCACGACCGGTCGCGGCTGCCGAAGGAGTTCGAGAACCTGCACAACGGCCACGAGGGCAGCCACCACTTCCTGGTGGACGACTTCGTGACCGCCGTCAACACCCGCACCCTGCCGTCGGTGAACGCGTGGGTGGCCGCCCGCTACACCCTCCCGGGCATCATCGCCCACGAGTCGGCACGGCAGGGCGGGGCCCGCCTGGAGATCCCGGACTTCGGGGACGCGCCTCAGGTGTGAGCGGTCTTCTCGTGAAGGGGGCCGGTGCCGGGCGGCACCGGCCCCCTTCACGTGACCCCGGCATCCTGGTTCATTCGGACGAGGTCGGGGACCCACCGATCCCTGCGTCTCGGGCCCGTGCGACGGCCGCGGCTCGGTCCGAGACCTGGAGCTTGAACAGGATGGCGGAGACATGGTTGCGGACCGTCTTCTCCGACAGGACCAGCCGCCCGGCGATCTGGTGATTGCCGTGCCCGAGAGCGACCAGGTCCAGCACCTCCCGTTCGCGCTCGGTCAGTTCGGGGAAGACCTGGGCGGCGTACGCGCGATGGGCTCCGGTGAAGAAGGCGACGATGCGGTGGGCCACCGCCCGGCCGTAGACCGCGTCCCCGGCGGCGACGGTGAGCACGGCCCGGACGATGTCCGCGCTGTCGGCGTCCTTGAGGAGGTACCCCCGGGCTCCGGCCCGCAGCGCCCCGAAAAGGGCCTGGTCGTCCTCGTGCATCGTCAGCACCAGTACACCGAGGGACGGGTGGCGGGCCAGCAGGGCACGCGTGGCCGCGGTGCCGTCCAGACCCGGCATGGCCAGGTCGGTCACCACGACGTCGGGTGCCGTGCGGTCGACGGCCGCCAGCAGGTCGTCGCCGTTGCCGGCCTCGCCCACGACGTCCACGGTCCCGCTGGTGGCGAGCACGGCGGCCAGGCCGTAGCGGTACATGGGGTGGTCGTCGGCGATGACGACGCGGACGGCACCTTTGTCCGTACCGTCGGCCGGGCCGCCGTCAGCTCCGGTGTTCATCGCCGCTTCCCGATCCTGACCCGTGCGTGCCCAGCGGCGGAGGGCGTGTCCCGGTCAGGGCGGACCGTCCTCCCGGCGCCGACGGGACCTGTGCATCAGGACGGCGACGCGGCGCGCGGCCGACGATGGCGAGCACTCGTGCCGAGCCCGGCACCGGAACCGAGGGAGCACCTTGCCGAACTTCCCACCCCAGTTCGCCGTAACGCCTCGGACGACAGCCGCCCTGCAGTCCCTTCCTCCCCTGGTGGCCGCCGCCCTCACCTTGTTGCTGCACACGAAGGACGCCGAGCAGATCGCCCAGCTCGCCGCCTGCGCGGCCGGACTGATCCTGGCCGGCCTGCCCGTGCTGCAGCGCTCCACCAACGCCGACTGCCGGCGGGCCGCCGGGCCGCCCGGCGACCGCCCCCGGATCATCGGTCCGCCGCCGAGGATAGAGCCGAGCCGCACCACGGTCGTCCTGACCGTGGCACTCGGGACCGCCGCGTTCTGCCTCCTCGACCTGGTGGCAACCTGGGTGGGGCTGGGCAGCCTCGGCTACTGGAGCGGCAAGCATCCCAGTGACCAGTCGGAGGTCTACCGTTCGGTCGCTCTGCGCGGCCTTCCGATCCTGGTTCCCGGGGTGTTCGCCGTCGCCGTCGCCATGGCGCACCGCCTCCACGACCGCGCGGGACGGGCCCTTTGGGTCACGAGCGCCCTGTACACCGGGACGCTGCTCCTCACCAACGCGGTGCTGGTGAGTCACAGGGACAGCGAGCCGCTGCCGGAGAACGTCTATCTGCCCGTCCTGCTCGGTGCGCTGGCCGTGCTCGTCTGCGAGGCCGGCCGCCGGTACGCCGGGCGCACCCAGGAGCTGTTCGACCATGTGCAGGCGCTCAGGCTGCAGTTGCGTCGTGCCGCGCAGGATCCGGATGTCCGGACGGCTGCGTCGGCGCGGAGGGACTGATCGCTTCTCTGTCACGCGGTTCGTGTCCCTCCCGCTGGAACAGCGAGGGACACGAACCGCGTCGGATCCCATCAATCCGTCAACAGGGTCATCGCCCTGTCGACGCTCACGAGCCCCGCTCCTGTCGCACCGTCACGGGCGGACCGGCCACCGGTGTCCTGATTGCTCCACCCCCGTTCCACCGGACGGGCAGTCCCTATGAGCAGCTGCTTGACTTTGCCCGGTGACAAAGAGGGGTTCTGCTGCAGCAACAGCGCGCAGACCCCTGCCACCTGCGGAGCGGCTGCGGACGTGCCGCTCAGCAGCGCCCAGCCGTCGCCGGGTGTTGTGCCGTCCGAGGCCTTCCTCGACTGCTCCTGGTCGATCGTGGAGCCACGGGGAGTGGGCAGCAGGATGTAGGTCGCGTCCGGGCGCATCCCCACGAGACCGCACACGTCGGGGACTTTGCGCCCCCGGTAGAACGCGCTGGTGAACGCGCTGGCGTAGTTCGACGCCTCCAACTGGTCGAACTCGTCCCGGTAGACTCCCCCGACGGCGATCACGTCGGGATGCTGGGCTGGGAACGCGTAGTGGCCGTTGCCCGCGGCGCACACCACGACGATGCCCTTCTTGACCGCGAGGGACACCGCCGCCGCCAGGAACGGATCGAGGGCCGCCAGGTCCGCCTTGCGGTCGTACTCCAGGCTCATGCTGATGATCTGTGGCTGGGGACTCTGCCGGGCCGCCTCGATGAACGCCCCGAGCAGGTTGGTGTCGAGGGCCTTGACCATGGTGAAGTCGATGCCGGGTGCCACCGCGAACGCGTTGGCCGACTCACTGGTGCCGTGTCCGTCCTCGTCGATCTCCCGGTCGCTGGTACCCGGCCCCAGCAGAACCGTGCCCCTCAGCTTCCTCTCGATGAAGTACGGGTGCTCTTCCCATCCGCTGTCCACCATGGTCAGCCGGACGCCCGTGCCCAGAATCTGCTGCTTGTGCACCTTGCGCGCGCCCAGGTACTCGGCGACCTGGTCCGTGGTGAGATGCCAGTAGTCGGGCTTCGGCACGGGAGCGGCGCCGCGCAGCGTGGTGGCCGGCTGCTCCAGGGCCACGCCTTCCAAGAACTGGGCCGACGGCAGCCCTTCCGTCGAGATGAGACCGGGCAGATCGGCCCTGGCCGTGTCGATGTACGTACGGGTCCTGCGCAGGTTCACCGCGCCCGGCTGGATGACCTCACGCTCATCCGTCACCAGGATCGTCTCGAAGTAGTCCTCGTAGACGTCCGGTGGGGCGACGATGTTGATGCTCACCGTGCTGCTGTCGTCGGGAGCGTCGAGGACGGTGAATCCGGCGCCGGACAGTTCCGCCTTGGCGCGCTGGACCACGGCGTCGTCCGAGACGAACTGCTCCACGTTCTCCGTCGTGACCGTGCCGGCGTCACAGAGGGACACCCCGCCTCGCGAGAGGGGCGACGCGTGCGCATACACCTTGGAGGGCAGGCGGTTTTCGATGCTGTAGGCCATGAGCGGGTACCCCCGATGAGTCAGGGCCGGGTGGCCGGGACGGCCAGAGCCACGTTCCTGGGGCCGTCCCTGAAGACGAGCCCGGCCTCCGCGAATTCGTTCAGGACGTGCTGCACCTCGTCCACCGGTCCGCTCAGTCCCAGCCGCTCGTGGACCGCGGCCGCCGTCACGGGGCGGTCGCAGCAGGCGAGATACAGATCGGCTGTCGGGCCTTCGAGGACGTAGGTGCCTTCGTCTTCCTTCCGTCTGCCGTCGTGGATCTGGACGTAGTGCGGCGCTTGTCGGTACTCCAGTAGGGGCGGACCTGCGTCGCCCTGCCACGCGTCGCGCCAGTCGGCGACCGCCTCGCGCAGGGACTTGTAGTCGGCGTCGGGGAGAGCTCCCTCGATCTCACAGCGGAAGAAGTACGCCACGAGGCCGAGATCGATCTCCTCGGGATACACCCGTGCGTAGGCGGGTTCAGGGCGCAGGTCGCGCAGGATCTTGTCCGGGTCGGCGAACAGTGGGCTGTACCGTTCCATGGTGAGACGGCCGAAGTCCGCCGGCGGTGTCAGATGCCACAGGTTCCGTAGAGCGGTGGCCTGCTCGGAGCAGTCCCGCGGGCTTTCGCCAGGAAATCCCCAGAGAAGGTTCCACTGCACGTCCATCCCGTAATGGCGCGCCCAGCGCAGGAGGTTGACGTTCTGCGCGGCCGTCACACCTTTGCGCATAAGACTCAGCACCCGGGAACTCAACGACTCGATTCCGGGCTGGATCTGTGAAACACCGGCGTCGGCGAGCAGTTTGATCTGACCTCGGGACAGATTGGCTTTCACTTCGTAGAAGATCTCGTAGTGTGCGCCGCTGTCCACCAGAGCGGGAAACAAAGTGCGGAAGTAGTGCGTGTCGAGGATATTGTCGACCGCCTCGAATCGGAAACTCCCGTAACGGCGGGTCTGGTGGGCGAATTCTTCGAGAACTCGCCCGGCCGATTTGGAGCGGAAGTGCATGGCCTCCCCGTTGAGGCCGCAGAAGGTGCAGTGGTGTTTCATCCCCCACCAGCAGCCGCGGGCCGTCTCCAGAGGAATGTAGACGGTGCGGGACTCCCTGCGCGGCTGCAGGCGGAGGTTCTCGGCACGTTGGAAGTACTCGTCGTAGTCCGGCATCGGCAGGCCGTCGAGATTCCCGGTCAGCGGTACCGGCGCTGCCGTCACCACGCGCCCGGCCTTCCTGCGGGCCAGCCCCGGGACGGCGTCGAGGTCACGGCCTTCAGCCAACGCGGACAACAGCAGCGGGAAGGCGGCGTCCGCCTCCCCGATGACCGCCGCGTCGATGCTTTGGACCGTCCTTACCCATTCCGGCCCCATGGGGGCGTCGAAGTTGGCGCCGCCGAAGAGGGTGAACAACTGCGGATGGCGGCTCTTGAGCCGTCGGGCCATCGCCATGGAGGCCGCGTTCTGTTGGAACGTCGAGGTGAAGCCGGCTACGCGGAAGCGGTCCCACGGGTACGCCTCGACGAGGGCGTCGAGATAGGCGGGAACGTCATCGCGCCTGATGCGCAGAAGTCGCTCGCGCAGCCGGTCGACAGAGACACCGAGGACGGGTGCGAGATCTTCGGCGTACGCGTCGAGGAACTCGTTCCCCGGGTCGGGCGCGGCAGCGCCGAACGCCTCCAGGGAGAACAGCCAGTCCCCGATCAGCTGTCCGGAGTTGTCGGCGAGCGCGCGGTACATGTCGGCTCCAAGACCTGCGGCGAAATCCAGGTTGGCGTGGAGAGTGGTCGCCGGAAATCCATGTGCCCGAGCCAGGGCGCTCAGCAGCCCTGCCTGGAGGGAAGGGCGCCGGTCGTCCATGAAGGGCATGCACACCAGGACGACAGGCCACTCCGTGCGCCGCGGATCGCTCACGGTCGACATCTCGGGGCCCGGGCTACTTCCTGGTCGGCCCGGGCCTCGGTGGCTCGTTCGCGGACCGGTCGCCCCGACCGTCGCCGTCGTCCCCGTCGTCGTCCTGTGCCGAGTAGAGGCGGCTGACCTTGAACGCGGCCCGGGACCTTCGGGAGTTGCGCCCCTTTTTGAATCGGGTGCCCAACAGCTGCGCTTCCGTCCTGCCGGTGAGTTGATCACCCGCAGCTTCGAACACTAATTCCAATGCCCTTTTGTCGTCCTCGGAGAAGTCGTCCCCCGCTCGCACCATCAAGTTCGCAAGACGCTCGATGTCCTGCCAATCAACTGTTTTCCCGTCCACGACGCCCCTTTCCGAACATTCATGGGCAGCACTGAACGCCGGGGAGTCTGGTGGCGGGACACTCTTCCGTCAAGGGGCCCTGTTTTCCGACGAGTCGGCCTCCGCTTCGGCGGCGAGCCGCGCCCGTACCTGCGCCGCCTGCCTGTGTCCGAGTTCCTCCAGAAGCGCCGCCGCCCTCCCCCACGCCGCCCCCGCCGCGCCCCGGTCACCGGTGGCCAGGAGTACGTCGCCGAGGGACGAGAGAGTGTCGGCCTCGTTGTACAGGTCGCCGATCTCCCGGTAGATGGTGAGCGCCCGCTCGTAGCTCTCCGCGGCCTGCTCGTACTGCTTGAGGTCGAGGTGGATGTGGCCGAGGCTGTCCAGGGTGTCGGCCTGGTCGAACCGGTCCCCCGCCTCCTCCAGCAGGTCGAGCGCCACCGCGCAGTGGCTCAGCGCCTCCTGGTGACGGCCGAGTCGCGAGCAGAACCACCCCACCGCGTTCAGCGCCCGCGCCCGGCCGGTGCGGTGGCCGGCCGCCTCGAAGGACTCCAGCGCTTTGCGGGCATGGCCGAGCCCTTCTTCGTACTGCCCTTGCTCGTCCTTCAGCCAGGAAAGCGTCCGATGCACGTGCGCCTGACCGAGGACGTCTCCGAGCGCCTCGTACAGGTCGAGTGCCTGACGCATGTGGGTGGCGACGTCCTCATACCGGCTGAGCCGCATGTACGCATAGGCCAGGCATCCATGGCTGACGGCCTTGCCGTGCGCGCTCCCCTCACGGCGTGCGGCCTCCAGGGCCCGTTCGTGTGCGGCGGCGGAGTCGTGCCAGTGTCCGGCTCGGTCGAAGTAGGGCTGCAGCGCCCAGGCCAGTTGCCAGACGTGGGTGTCGAACTGGCCGTGCGCGGCCTCCTGCTGCACCGCCAGCAGCACCGGGTGTTCCCGCAGGAACCACGACAGCGCCTCGTCGTGATCCGCGAAGTGCTCACCGGTGACCGGTGGCAGCGGCGCGACGAGAGTGATGGGGTCGTCCCGGTACGGACTCACGTAGAGGCTGGCCTGGTAGGCGCTGTGCAGATAGTGGTCGAGCATGCGGTGCAGCGCGGCCAGCCGGTCGGCGGGCAGGTCCCGGCTCAGGGCGAGTTCGCCGGCGTAGGCGCGCAGCAGGTCGTGAAGTTCGTAGCGGTCGCCCGACGGTGAGACCAGAAGGTGGCTGCCGGTCAGTTCCGCCAGTAGCGTCCGGGCCCGGCCGAGGGGCACCCCGGCCAGGCTCGCCACGGCGACCGTGCCGATGTCGGGGCCGGGGTGCAGTCCGAGCAGCCGGAACAGTCGTGCGGCCTGTTCGGAAAGGCGCTCGTAGGACCAGGAGAACACCTTCCGGACGTTGGTGGCGGAGTCGCCGCCGTCGAGCAGGTCCAGCGTGCTGCCCGCAGCGTGCAGTTCCTTCGCCAATGCTTCGAGCGGCTGTTGCCGGCGGGTGGCGGCGTGGGCTCCCACGATGGCCAGGGCGAGCGGAAGGCGCGCACAGGAGGCGATGATCTCCCGCACCGCGTCGGGGTCGGCTGCGAGACGGTCCGTGCCGATACGGCGGGCCAGTACGTCCTTCGCCTCGACGTGGGACATCAGGCCCAGGCCGAGCGGCTGAGCCCCGTGGGTGATCATCAGTCCGGTGAGCAGATTGCGGCTGGTGACGACGCTGAAGCACTCCGGTGAGCCGGGCAGCAGGGGGCGTACCTGGTCCGCGTCCTGTGCGTTGTCCAGGACGACGAGCATGCGCCGGTTCGCCAGCAGGCTGCGGTAGAGGCCCGCCTGGGCGTCCGTCTCGACGGGGATGCGCTGGGCCGGCACACCGAGCGCGTCCAGGAATCCCCGGATCGCCTCGGCCGGATGCATGGCGCTGCCGCTCGGGTCGAAGCCGCGCAGGTTGACGTAGAGCTGCCCGTCGGGGAAGCGCTCGCGGACGCGGTGGGCCCAGTGCACGGCCAGGGTGGTCTTGCCGACCCCGGCCGTGCCGCCGATCGCCGTGATGACCACGGTTCCGCCGTCGCCGCCGAGCCCCGGACCCACGTCCACGCCCGCTCCCGTACCCGTACCCGTACCCGCTCCCGGCAGGAAGGAGTCGAGCCTGGCGATCGCCTCACGCCTGCCGACGAAACCGGTGACGGGGTGCGGGAGTTGCGCGGGCACCACGACCGTCGGCAGGCCGGTGCCGGCGGTGTCACGCGGCGTGTCCCGGGCCGGCGCCGCGGTCTGCCTCTGGCTGTCCGCGCCCTCGACCAGCTCCGGGTCGTCGGCCAGGATCCTCGCGTGCAGGCGGCGCAGCCGCTGCCCCGGCTCGATGCCGAGTTCGTCGCGCAGCAGGCGGCGGGCGCGGTGGAAGGCTGCCAGCGCCTCCGCCTGCCGCCCGGCGCGGTGGAGGGCCAGCATGAGCAGACCGTGGAAGCCCTCCCGCAGCGGGTGCTCGACGGTGAGCCGGTGTATCTCGCCCACGAGGTCGAAGTCGTCGCCGAGGGACAGGTCGACCTCGATGCGTTCCTCCAGGACGCTCAGGCGCCGCTCCGCGAGCCGGTCGCGCTCGGCGTCGACCAGCGGTCCTGTCATGCCCTCGCAGAGTCGGCCGTGCCACAGATCCAAGGCCGTGTGTAGTGCCTCGGACGTTCCGGCCGGGTCGCCCCTGGCTCGGGCCGCGTGCGCCCGTTCGATGAGATCGTCGAAGGCCCGCACGTCCAACCGCGCCGGTCCGAGCGTGAGCAGATACCCGGCCTCGGTCCACGCCAGCAGCCCCGACGGCGCCCGCGGCGGACGTTCGGGTTCCAGGACGCGGCGCAGTCCGGAGACGTGCCGTTGCAGCAGGTTGGCCGCGCGCGCCGGTACGGCCCATCCCCACACGGCGTCGACGAGCTGGTCCCGGCCGATCGGGGTGTCCGCGTGCAGGAGCAGTACCGCGAGCACGACACGCTGCTGCATCTGTCCCAGGTCCAGCTCGGTCGTACCCCGCCACGCCCGCAGCGGTCCGAGCAGTTGAAAACGCAGTCCGGTGAACGGCTCCGGCCCAGTCATCACGGGCTCCCACCTCAGGCGGCACCTGCCGTCCACGCTAGCGCCAAACCGGTGTGAACACCGCTGCCCGGACTGCAACGGCTCGTGCAGCGGGGACTGCAACCCCGGCCCGCAGCCTGGTGTCAGGGGCCGGGCGGGAGGTGACGCATCCCCTCCCACTCGGCCCCCTCCACACCGGCATCACCGCCGACTGCGACGCCGACACGGACTTGGACCCCGGCATCGCGCCGGCTTCGACATCGGCTTCAGCCATCCACGAGCACGGGGGAGACCATGACCGACCTACTGACCGCGGCCCGGGCCGAGGCGCTGTTCAGCAGTGACCTGGTCACCGGATCCGAGCCGACGAGGACCGAGATCACCGAGGCGATCAGGCGGGCGATCCGGCGCAACGGCGGCAGCCGCGGCTGCGCGGGCACACTCGCGTGCGCCTACGGCGAGCGCCCGGAGACCGCCGTGCCGCGGATGCGCTGGGCACTGCGCCAGGTACTGGCCGCTCACCCGCGGACGGCCGGGCACACGGTGAGGACGCCCCACGCGTGAGGAGCAGGACGCGCGCCGTCGTGGCCGTGCCGATCTGGCTGGCCCTGCAGCTCGCCGCCGTCGGCTGCTTCTCGGCGCAGGCCGACGTGGCTCTGGCCCTCTACGGCATCGGGGCACTGTGTGCGGCGATCACCGCCGTGGTCCCCGCCCTGCTGCGCCGCAGCCCGTCCGACGCACGCGTTCGGCAGGCCGTCGACGTGGAGCGCACCCGGATCCGTCAGGACCTCCACGACGGGCTCGGGCCCCTGTTGTCGGGTATAGCGCTGTGTGCCCAGGCTCTGTCGGACCGGCTGGAGGGGCGCGGTCTGGACGTCGAGCGCACTCTGGTGCACCGGATCGGCGCCGAGGTCTCCAACGCCGTGGTGGAGGTGCGCCGACTGGTGGACGCGCTGCCTCCCGCCGCGGTCGCCTCGCTCGGGCTCGTCGAGGCGTTGCGCGACCACGCCCGGTTTGTTCCGCCGCCGACGGCCGTCGAGATCGTGACGTGCGCGCTGCCCGCACTGCCCTCGGCCGTGGAGAGCGCGGTGTACCGGATCGTCACGGAGGCGATGACCAATGTCGTGCGGCACGCCGACGCCCGGCACGCACGGGTCACCCTCGCCGCAGGGCCCCGCTCGCTGCTGGTCACGATCGCCGACGACGGACGCGGTATCGCCTGCGCGACGGCCGGGGTGGGTCTGACGTCGATTCGGCACCGCGCCGAAGCCGCGGGCGGGACCCTCTCCGTCCGTACGGGCCGGGGCAGCGGCACCGAAGTGCGCGTACACCTCCCGCTGCCTCAAGCGGCCTGAACAAGTTCCGCAGGCCCCTTGCTGCCCGAGCGCGTCCCACGGCTGCCGGGACGGCGTCCCGCCCCGGACAGGACGCCTGCCTCTGCTCCGGACGGGCCGGGCGCCGCACCGTGGGAGGTGTCCACAACCGGGCAGTTCCCGACAAGGAGTCATCGCATGGCCTCTGGAACCTTCCAGTCCCTTCCGGTCCCGACCACGGCACTCGACGGCCGCATCAGCGCCATCGTCCTGGACCCCGGCGGCAACCCCGCCGACGTCGTCAACAAGGGCACGCCGGTCACCGTACGGGTCGAGTGGAACCTCACCGGGTTCCTCGTGCCGCTGCTGGCGGGCACCTGGAACCTGCATGTCAGCGTGGACGAGATCGGCGGCCCGCACGACTTCAACGAGCCCTCGGCGCCGGTGCCCGTCCCGCTGAACGGCAGTCCCGACTACCGGCAGGAGATCGTCCTGTCGTCGCTGCAGGCCGGGCGCACCTATTCGCTCGTCGCCTCGCTGGCCTACCGCAATCCCGCCGGGTCGCCCGCGCCGCTGGGCGGCTATGTGAACGTCGGCACCGTGAACGTCCTGCTCTGACCGACTGACCATTTCCGCAGGGGGGAGTCCGCGTCCCGTCCCGCCTCACCGGTGGGGCGGGACGTGGGCGTTCGCCCGCTGCACGTGGTCGGTGCGGCTCAGGTGCCCGGCTTGCGGCCGTACACGTAGACGTCGTCGTTCTTCTTCAGGAGCGACCAGTACTTCTTGGCGGTCGCGGTCGTCATGTTGACGCAGCCGTGCGAGCCGGGCGGGTTCCACATGCTGACGCCGACCGAGTGGAAGGCCTGGCCGCCGTCGAAGAACTGGCTGTAGGGCATGGGCACGTCGTAGATGGACGAGACGTGGTCGATGTGCCGCCAGTAGATCTTCTTCAGGCCGGTACGGGTCTCGTATCCGTTGCGGCCCGTGCGCACCGGCACCGGTCCGTACACGAGGTTCTTGCCGTCCTGGATCCAGCTGAGCTGGAGCGTCAGGTTCACGCAGGCGATACGGCCCTTGTTGACCGGGCATTTGCCGTCTTTGTTAGGGTTCGTCCCGACGGCCTTCTGCTTGGTCATCAGGTCCATCACGCCCCAGGTGACGGAGCCGGCGTAGCCGATGTTCGGGGTGATGCCGTGCTTGGTCTGGAAGGCCTTGATCGCCTTGCAGTCGTTGGCGGACTGCTTGCCGTCGACCGGTCGGCCGAGGAACTTCTCGACCTTCTTCTGGTACGGGCCGCTCGACGTGGTGCAACTGGCCGCCTGCGCGGGCGTCACGCCCAGTGCGACGGTCAGCGGCACCACCATCCCGGTGATCCCCAGTGCGACGGCTGCCCGTCTGCGCATGTCCCCCATGATCAGGCCTTTCCTCTTCGATTCCGCTTCGGTTCTTCTTCGGTTCCGCTTCGATCCGGTCGATCTCTGCCAGCTAGACACGCGGCACGGGAGATCGGTTGTGGTGCCGGACCGGCTGGAACGAAACGGTGACATGATCTTGAACCGGGTCATTCGGTACGGGACGCTACGCGAGCGAATCTCCCCGATGCGAGGCGGGTCCGGTTAGCCGGGGAGGGGCCAGTTCTCTGCGATTGGCTCCTGCTGCCCCGTCGGCTGCCCGCCTACGCTGCCGCCATGCATCCCGCACTCGCCGACGATCTCTCCCGGCTCCCCGAACTCCTCCAGTCCGCCCGTGACTTCGCCGCCCGCGAGGTGTCGGAGGTCGCGGCACGGCCCGTGGTCCAGCAGGGCAAGGCGCCGGATCCGCGACCCCTTCCAGCCGAGGGCGCCGGTGCGGAGGGCGCCCTCACCCGGTTCGCCGAGCGGTGGGCGCCCGGCTTCGCCGCCACCGCGGGACCCCGCTATCTCGGCTTCGTCACCGGTGGCGCGACCCCGGCCGCGGTCGCCGGGGACTGGCTGACCAGCGCCTACGACCAGAACGCCGCCGGCGGGGACGGTTCCTCGGCGGCGGCCCTGGAGCGGGAGACGCTGGGCTGGCTGCGGGAGCTGTTCGGGCTCGGCGAGGCACACAGCGGCGCCTTCGTGACGGGCGCGACCATGTCGAACACCGTGGGTCTCGCCCTGGCGCGCGAGTGGCTGGGCGAGCGCGAGGGGATCCGCGTGTCCGAGGCGGGCGCCGGCGCGCTCGGCCCGGTCGACGTGCTCTCCGGCAGCCCGCACTCCAGCATCCCCAAGGCCCTGTCCGTCCTGGGCATCGGCCGCGACCGGCTGCGTACGGTGCCGGTGCTGCCCGGCGGCCGGGAGGCGGTCGACGTGGCACGGCTGGCCGAGGCGCTCGAAGCGCTGGACGGGCGCCCGGCCGTCGTCGTGGCCAACGCGGGGACGGTGAACACGGTCGACTTCGACGATCTGCGGGCGATCGCGGCACTCAAGGAGCGGTACGACTTCTGGCTGCACGTGGACGCCGCCTTCGGCGGGTTCGCCGCGCTGTCCCCCGAGCACGCGCACCTGACCGACGGCATCGACGCCGCCGACTCGGTATGCGTCGATCTGCACAAGTGGCTCAACGTCCCGTACGACGCGGCCGTGCAGTTCACCCGCCACCGGGAACTGCAGGTGCGGGTCTTCCACAACGCGTCGCCCTACCTCGGACTGCCCACCGGGGAGCCCGACTTCGTGCATCTCACGCCGGAGAACTCGCGTCGGCTGCGCGCGCTGCCGGCCTGGTTCTCGCTCGCCGCGTACGGCCGCGAGGGGCATCGCGAGATCGTCGAGCGGAACGTGGCCGAGGCCCGGCGGCTCGGCGAGGGGATCGCGCGCGTACCGGGGCTGCGCCTGCTCGCGCCGGTCCGGCTGAACGTCGTCTGCTTCACCCTCGCCGGGGCCGCCACCGAGGAGCGGGTGCACGCGCTGGGCCGGTCGGTCGCCGAGTCCGGCGAGGCGTTCCTGACGCCGACCTTCCTGGACGGGACCCATGCGCTGCGGGCCGCGTTCAGCAACTGGCGGACGTCCGCGGCCGACACGGACCGGGTGCTCGCGGCCGTGACGCGGGCGGCGGGCGCACCGGAGGCCTGAACAACGCGGTCCCGGCAGGCGCCGGCCGCCCCGGCTCTTCCGCCTTGCGGCCCCCTGTGCTTGTCTGGGGGCCGTTTTCGGTGGCTGGGGCGGGAGTTGCCGTATGAGCAGGCCGTGGACCGGTGGAGTGCTGGCGGGACTACTGCTGCTCACCGCGTGCGGAGATCCCTCGTCGGGGCCCGAGACCGCGTCCACGCCCTCGTCCCCCACCACCGCCTCGACCACGCACCAGCGCCCGGCCGCCACGGCCGCGGCGAGCAGCGGAGCCGACACCGGAGGGGCCGGCACCCGGGAGCCCGACACCGAGGGAGCCCCCGCCCAGCGCCCCACCGTCCTCTACCTCGGCGACTCCCTCGCCATGGAGAACCAGAAGGTCCTCGGCGGACTCCTGCGGGACGAGGAGAGCGCGCGCTACACCAGCGCCCCGTACTCCGGCACCACGCTGTGCGACTACCTGGAGGGCAGCGGCGAGGACTCCCTCGTCCCGCCGAAGGACAAGGCCGCAGCCCTGGTGCGCCGGCTGCGGCCGGACTTCGTGGTGCTCCAGTTCTGGGGCAACGCGTGGGGCTACACGCCCTGCATGGACGGCATCACGTACGACAAGGAGCGGGACAGGTACTTCGCGCGCTACACCGCGGACGCCGGGCGGCTGACGGACCAGATCGCGGACGCCGCAACCGGATCGAAGATCGTCTGGGTGCTCCAGGGCCCCGACCCGATCACTCCCGACCGGGTCCGGCGGGTCAACGCGGTGTACGAGCGGCAGGCGCGGGCCTCCGGCGATCTGCTCGCGGACGCCGGGAAGGCGGTGAGCGCGGCCTCGGCCCGCTACACCTGGACCCAGTACCTGCCGTGCACCGCGTACGAGCGTGAGCACGGCGCGTACTGCACCCAGCCGGCCAGTGGCCGCACCGCACTGCACCGCGCCGACGACTACCTGCACTTCTGCCTGGCACCCACCACGTCGACGCCCAAGCCCTGCCCGGTCCGCTCCCCCGGCATCCTGCGCATCACCCGGGCGATCAGCCGGGCGATCGGCCGGGCCATGGCCGCGCCTGCGGGCTGAAGAGCAGGGCACCGGCCTCGGGTACCGGAGTCAGGTACCGCCCTCGGGTACCGGCCTCAGCGTCCGCCGGTTCCCAGTTCCGTCTCCACCAGCCGGTACATGTGCCGGCGCGCGTCCTCCGTGCTCAGCGGCGGTGCCTGCCGCAGCCGCTGCAGGGCCAGGCCGTCGGAGAGGGCGGCGAAGCGGACGGTGAACCCGGCCGGGTCGGCGCAGACGAACTCGCCGTCGGCGACGCCCCGTTCGACCAGGGCGCGGATCTGGCCGTGCCAGTCCTCGTACCGTTGGGCCTGGCCGCCGGCGAAGGCCTGTTCGGGGTCCTGGTCGCGGTCGCCCGCGCTCCAGTAGTCGAACCACATCCGCCAGTGCCGGTCGGTGTCCTCCGTGAACAGCGCGTCGATCAGCAGCCGCAGTGCCTCGGCGCCGCCGGACGCCTCCTCGGCGGCCTCGTTCAGTGCCGCGTAGTAGCGCTCGATGTTCAGCACCATGGCCTCGGACAGGATCTCCTGGACCGAGCCGAAGTGATAGGTGACCGTGCCCACCGACACCCCGGCCGCGGCGGCGACGTCCCGTACGCCCACGGACGCGTAGCCGCGCTCGGCGATGAGCGGGACGGCCGCCTCCACGATGAGCCGGCGGCGGACCTCGGTGGGCTGACGCGTGCGGTCGGCCGCGGCGACCGCACGGCGGGGCGTCTTCGCGGCCTTCACGCGGACGTCCTCGGGGTGGTGCGGTGCCATGCGCGCTTGACCACTGTCTCTCCGTCCGACCGTGCTTCCATCCGGCTGTCCATGATGAACTCCGTGGCCGTGGCCCGCAGCTCCGTACGCGTGATGATCTCAGCGTCCCAGTCGTCGCCGCGCCGCAGCCGGATCGTCCACTCGGAGACCGCCCGCGCGGACAGGGGGTCGTCGGAGCGGATGCGGTACGTCTCGCGGGCGCTCTCCTCGTAGCGCAGCCCGTCCGGATAGACCCGGGAGCCGCCGTAGTTGGGGTCGACCTCCAGCGTCCACTCCCCCTTGGCGACGTCGTGCGTGACCAGCCGCTCCGGCCCCGGATCGGCGGCCCGCTCGTGCTCGACGGCCAGCGGCACGGCCTGCTCGGGCTCCTCGAAACGGATGGGCGCGCGGCCCTCGTCGGACGCGGGGTCCCGCACGGGGAGGAGTACGGCGCTCTCGGCGGGCAGCACGGTCAGCTCACCGCGCTCGCCGTGCGGCCACACCCAGGGCCAGTAGGTGTCGGAGACGGCGACCCTGACACGGTGTCCGGGCGGGAAGGCGTACCCGACACCATTCAGCTCGAACTCCACCGTCCCGTACGTCCCCGGGGTCCACTCCTCGGCCCGGTCTCGCCCGTGCCTGCTGAGCAGGTTGAGGACACCGCGGGTGACGAGCGTGGACGAGCCGTCGGGGGCCACGTCGCAGATCCGGGCGATGACATGGGCGCGGGGTGCGGCGCTGTCGAGGCGGAGCCGGACGCGCGGGCGGCCGAGGATCTCCACCCGTTCGGGCAACGGCTCCGAGTCGAAGCACACCGAACGGCCGTCCTCCTCCCGCTGGTCGGGCGGCAGATCGCTCGCGTTGCCGAACGGGAAGAACCGGCCGGCGTCGAGCCCGGTGTGCTGGGGCGAGCGTACGAGGACGGGGGTGGTGCCCCGCCCCAGGGGCCGCGCGTCCCAACTGACGTTCGGGGAAGGCCAGTCGGACTCGCCGACCCATCGTCCCGGCATCACGTCGTACGAAGTGGACGGCGGGACCGGGTCGTTGAGCCAGGCGCGCAGCAGCGGCTCGTGCATGATGCCGGTGTCCTCGTCCTTCAGGTGCTGGTCCCACCAGCGCAGGGTCTCCTGGAGGAAGCCGATCGCGGGGCCGGGCGGCAGGCCGCGGTCCGGGTACTGGTGCGACCAGGGTCCGACCAGCCCGCGTACGCGGTCGTCGGGCAGGTGCTCCACGAGGCGCAGCACGGTGTCCCGGTACGGGTCGTTCCAGCCGCCGACGGCGAGGACCGCCGCGTCGATCGCCGTGTAGTCCTCGCAGACGCTGCCGTGCTTCCAGTAGTCGTCGCGCTGCTGGTGGGCCAGCCAGGTGTGCAGGAAGGGTTCGAGGGCTTCGAGGCGCTCGCGCCACATCGGCAGCCAGCGGTCCGCGGCCACGCTGGTGGGGTCCGGCGGGCGGGAGGCGAACGCGAGCATCGTGCCCGCCCAGGCGAGCATGTCCACGCCGAGGACGGCGCCGCCCATGTAGTGCACGTCGTTGTCGTAGCGGTCGTCCGTCGAGCAGACCGTGACGATCGCCTTGAGGGGTTCGGGGGCGAGGGCGGCGATCTGGAGGGCGTTGAAGCCGCCCCAGGAGATGCCGAACATGCCGACCTTGCCGGTGCACCAGGGCTGCTCGGCCAGCCAGTTGACGACGTCCACGCCGTCCGCGAGTTCCTGGGCGTCGTACTCGTCGCCGGGGGTGCCCTCGCTGTCGCCGTGGCCCCGGATGTCCACGCGGACGGAGGCGTAGCCGTGGCCCGCGTACCAGGGGTGGCGTTGGGCGTCCCTGGGGGCCGTCCAGTCGGTCTTGCGGTAGGGGAGGTATTCGAGGAGTGCGGGGACGGGGGTCGTTTCGGCGTCCGTGGGGCGCCAGATGCGGGCGTGCAGGTGGGTCCGTCCGTCCCTGGTGGGGATCCACACGTCCTCGACGGTGACCTGCCGGTCGAAGTGCTCGCGGTATTTCAACTTCTTGGCTCCTTGTGTTGCTCGGGCACAGATGCGGTGTTCTCGCCCCCGCCGCCCCTACCCGTCCCGTCACTGCCTCGGGGGCCGGCCCCCGAACCCCCGGTCCTCAAACGCCGGACGGGCTGAGATACAGCCGGACCGGCGG
>NZ_JBHXTO010000092.1:0-11537 GCF_042677425.1 Streptomyces sp. NPDC127119
CGCCGGACAGGCTGGAGGTGTCCGCCGGCCCGGCAACACTTCCGCCCGTCCGGCGTTTGAGGACCGGGGGTTCGGGGGCAGCGCCCCCGAGTCGTCGACGGGAACGGGTAGGGGCGGCGGGGGCGGAAACACCACCTCCACCCACAACCCGCCTTCCCCCCGCGCCCGCGCCTCCACCACACCCCCGTGCGCCCCCACGATCGCCGCCACGATCGACAACCCCAGCCCCGCCCCCTCCCGGGCACGGCCCCGCACCCGCTCCACCCCCAGCCTCCGGAAGGGTTCGAACAGCACCCCCACCTGATCGACCGGCACCACCGGCCCGCTGTTGGCGATCCGCAGGGACGCCCGCCCGTCGACGACCCCGGTCCAGACGGTGACCCAGCCCCCCGCCCCCTCGGCCACGTTGTGGCGGACGGCGTTCTCCAGCAGATTGCTCACGAGCCGTCCGACCAGATGCGGGTCCCCGACGAGCGGCGCGGACGTCAGTTCCGCGTCCACCCGGGGCCCGGGGCCGCCCTCGGACAGCAGGTCATCCGTGAGGACCGCCAGGTCCACCGACTCCCGCTCGTGCAGCGCCCGCTGTCCCCACGCCAGCGTGAGCAGCGCCTCGATCAGCCGCTCCTGCTCCTGCCCGGCGGCCCGCACGCGCAGGCAGGCCGCCCGCAGGGACGCGGCGTCGGCGCGCGGGTCGGCCAGTGCCACGTCGACGACGGCCTGCTGAAGGGTGAGCGGGGTACGCAACTCGTGCGACGCGTTGGCCACGAACCGCCGCTGCGCCTCGAAGGCGCCCTCCAGCCGGGCGAGCAGATCGTCGAACGTGTCGGCGAGATCCTTCAGCTCATCGTCGGGGCCGGACACGGCGAGACGCCGGTGCAGATCGTCCGCGGAGATCCGCCGGGCCGCGACCGCCATGTCCCGCAGCGGCGCGAGGACACGTCCCGCGACCAGCCATCCGAGGATCAGCGAGGCGATCGCCATGACGCCGAGGGCGATCCCCGACTCGATGAGCAGCTGGTGGAGCTGGTCACCCCGCTGGACGGCCAGCCGCTCGCGCACATAGCTCTCGACCGTGGCCGCCCCCGGCTTCATGACGCTCCCGGAGCCCGCGTCCCCCGTATCCGCGCCGCCCGGTACCGGCCGGTCGCCCGACCCCGTCCCGGACACGGCCAGCGGCTGGTTGTCGGCCACGAGCGCGTACGTGAGGGCCAGCAGCACCGCCCCCGTCACCACGAACAGCCCGCCGTAGAGCAGCGTCAGCCGCCACCGGACGCTCTGCGACCTCCGGCCCCCGCGCGACCCCGGGAACGCGAACCGCCCGCGCACCGCACCCACACCGCTCACGCCACCCGCGCCCCCCATACCGCCCGTGCCACCCACACCGCTCACACCCGGTACCCGGCCTGCGCGACCGTCTCGATCAACGGTGGCTCACCGAGCTTGCGCCGCAGCCTGCTGACCGTCACCTTCACGGTCTGGGTGAAGGGATCGGCCGCCTCGTCCCAGCCCCGCTCCAGCAGTTCCTCGGCGGAGACGACCGCCCCGCCGGCCGCCATCAGCAGCTCCAGGACCGCGAACTCCTTCGGGCTGAGCGGCAGTTGCCGCCCGTCGCGGGACGCCACCCGGCGGGCGGGGTCGAGCCGCAGGTCGCCGCGGACCAGAACGGGCGGCAGCGCGGGCTGCGCGCGCCGGCCCAGGGCCCGTATCCGCGCGACGAGTTCGGTGAAGGCGAAGGGCTTCGGCAGGTAGTCGTCGGCGCCCATCCCGAGCCCCGCGACCCGGTCGGCGACCGTGCCGGACGCGGTCAGCATCAGTACCCGCGCCCGGCTGCCCCCCTCGGCCAGGGCCCGGCAGACCCGGTCACCGTGCAGTCCGGGCAGGTCACGGTCGAGCACGACGACGTCGTATCCGTTGACCGTGGCCCGCTCCAGCGCCGCATGGCCGTCCAGTGCGAGATCGACGGCCATCCCCTCTCTGCGCAGTCCCGCCGCGACGGTCTCGGCGAGCTCCTCGTGATCCTCGACCACCAATACGCGCATCGGCATCTCCGGCTGCGTCTCCGGCTGTTGCGAACCCTGCGGCCAGCGTGCCCGCCGGCCGGTAACAGGGTGGTAAGAGCGCCCGTTCCCGTGCCGTAACCGCCCGCGCGCTGAGGTGGTCCCGACCGGGGACCGACGTCCCCGGAACGGCCGACACGACGGAAGACACCAGGGAGGACCCCATGCGGAGTTCGACGAAACGGCACCGCCGGCTGGCCGCGGCCTGCGCCCTGATCAGCGCGCTCACGCTCGGCGGGGTGTACGCCGGTCAGTCCGTGGCCGCCGGATCACCGTCGGACGGTGACTCGTCGTCCGGCGGTGGATCTTCGTCCGACGGCGGCTCGTCGTCCCCGAAGCCGCCGAAGGACGACGACTCGACCGACTGGAAGCGCCAGGACAAAGCGTCCCGCGCGTACACCGAGTGCATGCGTGACAACGGTCTGGAGGACTTCCCCGACATCGTCATCTACACGGCGGACGGGGGCCGCGGGGTGAAGGTACGGATCGACAGGGGCGAGGGTGACGGGGCGAAGCGCCCGGACCCGACCTCGAAGGAGTTCCGCAAGGCGGCCAAGGCCTGTCAGGACATCCTCGACGACATCGGCGTCAAACTCCCCGTCCCGCCCGGCGACCTGCCCGGGAAGGGCGGCGGACCCGTCCCGGCCCCCGGCGGCTGCGGCGAGATCCGGCAGCACGAGAAGGGAAGCGACGAGAAGGGAAGCGGTGATCGGCGCGAGGGCGGCGACACGACGGAGTCGAGCGTCGGGGGGCTCGTCTTCAGCGGCTGATCCGCGACCGCGGAGGCCCCGGGCGGACCAACTCCCGCCCGGGGCCGCGTACGACGTGTCCCGTACCGCCTACCGCCTACCGCCTACGAAACGCTCAGCCGAGCGACGTCATCACGTGCTTGATGCGCGTGTAGTCGTCGAAGCCGTACCCCGACAGGTCCTTGCCGTAGCCGGAGTGCTTGAAGCCGCCGTGCGGCATCTCCGCGACCAGCGGGATGTGCGTGTTGATCCACACGCAGCCGAAGTCGAGGACCTTGGACATGCGCATCGCGCGCGCGTGGTCCTTCGTCCAGACGGAGGAGGCGAGCGCGTACTCGACGCCGTTCGCGTACTCGACGGCCTGGGCCTCGTCCGTGAAGGACTGGACGGTGATGACCGGGCCGAAGACCTCGTTCTGGATGATCTCGTCGTCCTGCTTCAGGCCGGAGACGACGGTCGGGGCGTAGAAGTAGCCCTTCTCGCCGACGCGGTGGCCGCCCGCCTCGACCTTGGCGTGCGCGGGCAGCCGCTCGATGAAGCCGGAGACCTGCTTGAGCTGGTTCGGGTTGTTGAGCGGCCCGTACAGCACGTCCTCGTCGTCCGGCTGCCCGGTCTTCGTGTCGGCGGCGGCCTTGGCGAGCGCGGCCGTGAACTCGTCGTGGATGGACTCCTGTACGAGGACGCGGGTGGCGGCCGTACAGTCCTGGCCCGCGTTGAAGAAGCCCGCCACCGAGATGTCCTCGACGGCCTTGGCGATGTCGGTGTCCTCGAAGACCACGACGGGCGCCTTGCCGCCCAGCTCCAGGTGGACCCGCTTGACGTCCTTGGCGGCGGACTCGGCGACGGAGATGCCCGCCCGTACGGAACCGGTGATGGACGCCATGGCCGGAATCCGGTGCTCGACCATCGCGCGGCCGGTGTCACGGTCGCCGCAGATGACGTTGAAGACGCCCTCGGGGACGATCGAGCCGATGATCTCGGCGATGAGGACCGTGGAGGCGGGGGTGGTGTCGGACGGCTTGAGCACGACCGTGTTGCCCGCGGCGAGCGCCGGGGCGAACTTCCACACGGCCATCATCATCGGGTAGTTCCACGGCGCGACCTGGGCGCAGACACCGACCGGCTCACGGCGGACGATCGAGGTCAGGCCCTCCATGTACTCACCGGCCGACCTGCCCTCCAGCATGCGTGCCGCGCCCGCGAAGAAGCGGATCTGGTCGACCATGGGCGGGATCTCCTCGGACCGGGTCAGTCCGATGGGCTTGCCCGTGTTCTCGACCTCCGCGGCGATGAGTTCCTCCGCCCGCTCCTCGAAGGCGTCCGCGATTTTCAGGAGGGCCTTCTGGCGCTCGGCGGGGGTCTGGTCGCGCCAGGCGGGGAAGGCCGCGGCGGCGGCCTCCATCGCGGCGTCGACGTCGGCCTGACCGGACAGCGGCGCGGTGGCGTACGCCTCGCCCGTCGCGGGGTTGACCACGTCCGTGGTCCGTCCATCGGCGGCATCGCGGAACTCTCCGGCGATGTAATTACGCAGACGACGCAGCTCGGTGCTCACTGCCCGGCCCTCCTGTCGGATGTCCTACGACTGTCCTTCTACGGTCCCGCGCCCCCGGTGTCCACTACCTGAGACGCCTGGATGCCCACCCTAATCCTCGCCCCGACGTTTTCAACACCCCCGCTGGCCCCAGAGCTGCGAAATCCGCAGACTTGGAACACGTAAACAACGAATTTCATCGATCACACCTTGCGGAACTGTCGAGCCCTCGTGCACAGTGAGCGCGTGGCCAGTCGAAGCGCAGACCCCAGGGATCCCCGGGACTCCCGTGAGTCCAGGAGCGGCACCCCCCAGCTGGATGCCGTCTCCCTCGGCATCATCGAGCAGCTCCAGGAGGACGGCCGCCGGCCGTACGCCGCGATAGGCAAGGCCGTGGGCCTTTCCGAGGCGGCCGTGCGCCAGCGCGTCCAGAAGCTGCTCGACCAGGGCGTGATGCAGATCGTCGCGGTCACGGACCCGCTCACCGTGGGCTTCCGCAGGCAGGCGATGGTCGGCATCAACGCCGACGGCGACCTGGAACCGGTCGCGGACGCGCTGACCGCCATGCCGGAGGTCGAGTACGTGGTGATGACCGCGGGCTCCTTCGACATCCTCGCCGAGATCGTCTGCGAGGACGACGACCACCTGCTGGACGTCATCAACAAACGCATCCGGATCCTGCCCGGCGTGCGCTCCACCGAGAGCTTCGTCTACCTCAAGCTCAAGAAGCAGACCTACATGTGGGGAACCCGATAGCCGTGACTGCCAAGGACCTCAGCCGCACCGCGTACGACCACCTGTGGATGCACTTCACCCGCATGTCCTCGTACGAGAACGCGCCCGTCCCCACGATCGTCCGTGGCGAGGGGACCTACATCTACGACGACAAGGGCAAGCGCTACCTCGACGGTCTGGCCGGTCTGTTCGTGGTCCAGGCGGGCCACGGCCGTGCCGAACTGGCCGAGACGGCCGCCAGGCAGGCCCAGGAACTGGCCTTCTTCCCGATCTGGTCGTACGCCCACCCGAAGGCCGTCGAGCTGGCCGAGCGCCTCGCGCACCACGCTCCCGGCGACCTGAACAAGGTCTTCTTCACCACCGGTGGCGGCGAGGCCGTGGAGACGGCGTGGAAGCTCGCCAAGCAGTACTTCAAGCTGCAGGGCAAGCCGACCAAGTACAAGGTCATCTCGCGCGCGGTCGCCTACCACGGCACCCCGCAGGGCGCCCTGTCCATCACGGGCCTGCCCGCGCTGAAGGCCCCGTTCGAGCCGCTGGTCCCCGGCGCGCACAAGGTCGCGAACACGAACATCTACCGCGCGCCCGCGTTCCTCGACAACGGCTCCGGCGTCTCCCCCGAGGCCTTCGGCCGCTGGGCCGCCGACCAGATCGAGGAGCAGATCCTCATGGAGGGCCCGGAGACGGTCGCCGCCGTCTTCCTGGAGCCCGTGCAGAACGCCGGCGGCTGCTTCCCGCCGCCGCCCGGCTACTTCCAGCGGGTGCGCGAGATCTGCGACCAGTACGACGTACTGCTCGTCTCGGACGAGGTCATCTGCGCCTTCGGCCGCCTCGGCACGATGTTCGCCTGCGACAAGTTCGACTACGTACCGGACATGATCACCTGCGCCAAGGGCATGACCTCGGGCTACTCCCCGATCGGCGCCTGCATCATCTCGGACCGCCTCGCCGAGCCGTTCTACAAGGGCGACAACACCTTCCTGCACGGCTACACCTTCGGCGGCCACCCCGTGTCGGCCGCCGTCGGCCTCGCGAACCTCGACATCTTCGAGCGCGAGAAGCTCAACGAGCACGTCCTGGCGAACGAGGGCGCGTTCCTCTCCACCCTCCAGAAGCTGCACGACCTGCCGATCGTCGGCGACGTCCGGGGCAACGGCTTCTTCTACGGCATCGAGCTGGTGAAGGACAAGGCCACCAAGGAGACCTTCACGGACGAGGAGTCGGAGCGCGTGCTCTACGGCTTCGTCTCCAAGAAGCTCTTCGAGTACGGCCTCTACTGCCGCGCCGACGACCGCGGTGACCCGGTCATCCAGCTGTCGCCGCCGCTGGTCTCCGACCAGTCGACGTTCGACGAGATCGAGGGGATCGTCCGCCAGGTGCTGACGGAGGCCTGGGCGAAGCTGTGAGCTGAACCTTTGAGCTGAACAAGTGATCAACACCGACCCCGGTGCCGCCCGTTCGAGTGAGAATGCGCGCCCCGGGGCCGCGTGCTGTCCGGCCTCCGGGCCCCGACTCCCTAGCGTGCCCAGTGACCGATCGGCCCTGCCTTCGTTCCCCCGACCGGGGGACCCGGTGACCTTCCGAGGACGCCCGGGCAGCGCAAATCAGATCTGAAGAGGTGTACGCGATGGCGGCTCCGCCGGACAACGACGTGCTCTGGGCACGTGCCCTGCACGTCAAGCACAACGGCTCACCCGCACTCACCGGCGTCTCGATCGGGGTTCGCGAGGGCGAGATCCTCGCCGTCGGCGGCCCGCGCGGCAGCGGCAAGACGACCCTCCTCCAGTGCCTGTCGGGACAGCTCCTGGCACAGCAGGGCGAGGTCTGGTTCAACAGCACGCCCGTCCACACCATGAGCCCGACGAACCGCGAACGGCTGCGCCGCGACCGGTTCGGCTGGATCGACCCGGCACCGGTCCTCGTCCCCGAGCTGACCGCCTGGGAGAACGCCGCCTTGCTCCTGATGCTGCGCGGGGTGAACCGCCGTCGGGCCAAGACCGCCGCGCTGGAGTGGCTGGACCGCCTCGACGTCGGCGGCTGCGCCCGCAAACGCCCGTACGCCCTGCTCCAGTCCGAGCGCCAGCGGGTGGCCATCGCCCGCGCCCTGGCGCCCGCGCCGAGCGTGATCTTCGCCGACGAGCCCACCGCGCCGCTGCACCGCGCCGACCGCGCCCAGGTGCTGCGCACGCTCACCGCGGCGGCCCGCTCGCACGGGATCACGGTCGTCCTGGCCACGCACGACGCGGACACCGCGGCGCTCGCCGACCGCACGGTGTCGCTGCTCGACGGGCGGCGCGTGAACACGGTCCATCTGCCACCGGTCGCGGACCCACCCGAGCAGGCCGGGGCGACCGGGCCCGCCGAGACGGAAGGCCGGGCAGCGTGCTCGCTCTCCGCCTAGTCCGCGGGGCCAACCCCGCCGTCCAGTTCCGCCGGCTCCTCGTCGCCGCGGCGTCCGCGGGCACCGGCTTCCTGCTCCTGTGCACCCTGGGATACGCGCTGGGGCACCCCGACGCGTCCACGGCGGCCGTGCTCCGGCTCGCCTGGTGCCTCGCGCCGATCGCGGCCACCGTGCAGTTCGCGGTCGCCGTCGCCCGGACCGACCCGGCCACCCGCCCCCGGGCCGGGCTCGCGGCGATCGGCCTGGGACCCGGGCAGCTGATGATCCTGGCGGCCGTCTCCACCGCGGTGTCCTGCACGCTGGGCTCGATGGTCGCCCTGCTGTTCTTCCTGCACCTGCGCGGCGACCTGACGGGCCTGCCGTTCGACGGCGAGGCGGCCGGGTTCCTCGCCGCGAACCAGCTGCTGCCCCTGCCCGCCACGCTCACGCTGCTGGCCCTGGTACCGGTCCTCGCGTCCGCGGCCGGCGCGCTGGTACTGCGCCCGAGGGGCCCGCTCCCCACGGCGGGCGGACGCCCGACCCGCCTGGGCGGCTTCGGCGGCTACGGCCGCTCCACGGACCGCATCGGCTCCAGCGCGTACGGCCGCTTCGGCTCCCACCCGAACAACGAGCCCCCCGCCCCGAAGGGTCCGCGGGAAACGCCGCGACCGACCCCCACGGACCCGCAGAATCCCCACGACCCCGCCCCGGAAGGGGCGCGAGGAACTGCGCGACAAGCCCCCACCGGCCCGCGGATCCCCGACGACCCCCACCACCCCCACCCCCTCCCCACCCCCACCGGCCTCCCCTGGGGCGCAGCCGTACTGGCCGCGGGCCTGGCCGTGGAGGCCTACGCGGGCAGGAGCACCCACGAGGGCCCCGCACTGCCGGGCGGCCTCACAGGAGGCCCCTTCGGCGTACTCGTCGGCTGGGCCCTCACCGCACTGGGCCTGGCACTCGCCGGCCCCGCCCTCACCCACCTCTGCGGCAGGCTCCTCCAGTCCGTACGCCCGAGCGCCACACGCCTGCTCGCCGGACGCGTGCTGATGGAGGAGGCGACCCGCATCGGCCGCCCGCTCGGCGTCGTGTGCGCGGTGGCGTCGGGCACGTACGCCATGGCCGTGCTCTACAGCGGTACGCGCCCCGGCATCGGCCCCCTCACCACCCTCGGCCTGCTGCTCGTCGCCGGATGCGCCCTGGCCACGCTGCTGACGGCCGCCGTCGAGGCGAGGGACGCGCGCGCCGACACCACCGCGGCCCTGCTGCGGATCGGCGCGCCCGCCTCGACGCTGCGCGCCGCCGCCGCCCTCCGCGCCGGGGCCCTGATCGCCGTCCTCACCCCTCTGACCTGGGCGATCGCGGAGCTGGCGGCCATGCCACTGGTCCGCTGACCCGGCGTACGCAGACGGGCCGCTCACGTGATCCGCCGCGTGGTCGAGCGCCCGTACGAAAAAGATTCGCGCGGACCGATGACTTTTCGGCGGGCCCCCGGTCTGACCCTCCGAACAGCAACTCACCCGACGGAGGACCTCCCATGTACCAGCAGATGATCTTCGTGAACCTGGCCGTGAACGACGTGGACGTGTCCAAGAAGTTCTTCTCGGAGCTCGGCTACACGATCAACGCCCAGTTCTCGGACGAGAACTGCGCGTCCGTCGTCATCAGCGACACGATCGTCGCGATGCTGCTGAACAAGCAGCGCTACGCGGACTTCACGAAGAAGGAGATCGCGGACTCGACGAGGACCAGCGAGGTGCTGCTGTGTCTGAGCGCCGAGAGCCGCGAGAAGGTCGACGAACTGGTCGACAAGGCGATCGCGGTGGGCGGCTCGGCGAGCGGCGAGACCCAGGACCACGGGGTCATGTACGGGCGCGCCTTCGACGACCCGGACGGCCACACCTGGGAGGTCATGTGGATGGACCCGTCCGTCGTCCAGGGCTGACTCCCCCGCCCCCGCTCCCGTACGCGCCCCTGTCCGCGCCCCCGTCCGCGCCCGCAGGGGTCACCGCCGAACGGGCCGCGCTCGAACAGCCCGTGCTTACATGGGCGGGTGCAGACGAGCCCCGCCCATGTGGCCCATCACAACGACCGTGAGATCGAGACGCTGGAGGAGTTCGACGCGACCGTGTCGGCCCGCGGCACCCTCACCGGCTTCCGCGTCCAGGCGGTCGATCTGACGGACCGTACGAAAGAGCTGCTGGCCAGCGACACCGCGGGCGCCGTCTTCCTGGGCTGCCCGATGCGGGACAGCGCGGCGGCGAAGATCCGGGCCGACGGCGCGCTGGTCTTCCCGCCTCTGCCCGGTGTGCCGTTCGACCCGTACCGCGGCCACCTCTACACGCCCGACGAGCTGTTCGGCTCCCTCGCCAAGGGTTACGAGGCGACGCCGGACGCGGTCGCGTACGACTGGTTCCAGCGGACCCGGGCCGACGGGGACGTCTACGCGTCGATGCTCCGCTCGATCCACGACGACGCCGTCTCCGACGCCCTCGACGAACTCCTGCGCGGGGCGCGCGTGGTGGGCGTGATGGGCGGCCACGCACTGGCCCGCGGCACGGACGCGTACGGGGACGCGGCCAGGCTGGGCCGCGCGCTCGCCCGCGCCGGGTTCACGGTGGCGACCGGCGGCGGCCCCGGCGCGATGGAGGCGGCGAACCTCGGCGCGTACGCGGCCCCGTACCGCGACGGCATGCTGGACGAGGCGTGCGAACTCCTCGGGAAGGCGCCGTCGTTCGTACCGTCGGTGACCGACTGGGCGCGCGCCGCCTTCGAGGTGCGCGAGCGGTGGCCGAAAGGCAACGCCTCCGTCGGCATCCCCACCTGGTTCTACGGGCACGAGCCGCCGAACGCCTTCGCCTCCCACATAGCCAAGTACTTCGCCAACGCCACCCGCGAGGACGGCCTGCTGGCCCGCTCGAACGCGGGCGTGGTCTTCCTGCCCGGCGCCGCCGGGACGGTCCAGGAGATCTTCGACAACACGACCCCCAACTACTACGGGTCACGCGGCGAACCCACCCCCATGGTCCTGGTGGACCGCGCCCACTGGACGCAGCGGCTGCCCGCCTGGCCGCTCCTCCAAGCCCTCGCCCGCGACCGCCCGATGGAGTCCCGCATCGCGCTGGTGGACCGGATCGAGGAGGCCCCGGAGGCCCTCGACCGCCTGTCGCGTGTAAATGAAACCTAAAAGCCAAGGGGCAAGACGGACACACGGATTGACAACCGCGGACGGTGCCCAATAAACCTGTGAGGCGTCTGGGATTGCTGTTTCTCAGTAGCTCCCATCAACCCCCCTCATTTTGTGCATCCCGTGAAGGGCAATCGTGTCCATATCTCGCCGTACCGCACGTTCTGTGCGCATTCTCGGAGTTGCCTCCGCCTCGGCCGCGCTCACGCTCGGTCTCGCCGGCAACGCGCTCGCCTGCAACATCAGCGAGTTCTCGGCCGTCGCCAAGTGCGACGGTACGAAGGGCATCATCAGCGTCACCGACAAGGACCCGTCGGGCGTCAAGGCCACGGTCAGTGTCTTCCTCCAGTCGAACGGTGCCGACGCGAAGCTCGTCGGTGAGCAGGAGGTCAAGGGCACGCGCGAGGGCGTGACCATCGACTTCGCCGAGGACTGGAAGCCGAACGCGACGTACCGCGTGCACGTCAAGGCCGGCAACCAGGTCGACGAGGACATCAAGGAGAACCTCGTCACCCCGTCCGAGGGCTGCGAGTCCCCGGAGACCACCCCTCCGGCGACCCCGAAGCCCTCGGAGAAGCCCTCCGAGCCGGCTGAGGAGCCCTCGGAGCCCGCCGAGTCCCCGGAGCCGTCCGAGTCGGAGTCCACTCCGGCCGCGTCGACCGGTGACAACGCCCCGTCCCCCGCGGGCGACTCGAACCTCGCCGAGACCGGTTCCAGCTCCAACACCGGTGCGATCGCCGGCATAGCGGCCGCGCTCGTGGCGGCCGGCGCCGGCGTGATGTTCGCGCTCCGCCGCCGAGGCGCAGCAAAGACCCGCTGACCCACCAGTAGTGGCCCGCCCCAACACCCGCTCAGAGGGGGCGGGCCCCAACAGCGTCCCGGACCACCCGGGGCCCCCCCCCCC
>NZ_JBHXTO010000092.1:11547-39072 GCF_042677425.1 Streptomyces sp. NPDC127119
CCGCGGCGGGGGGGGCGGCGGCGGGGTTTATGTCCGCGCCCCCCCGCGGGGCCCAACAAAACCCCCCCGCCCCCCCCCGTGGGGCCCCCCCCAAACCCCCCCCCTGGGGGGCCGGCCCACTACTGCGTCCGGGACCACCGGGGGCCGCCCCGCCCTCGGGGCACTCTCGGGGAAGCGGGCAACGCCGCAGGCTCGGCTTGTCACTCTCGGGGGCGCGGGCAACGGCGCAGGCTTGGCTTGTCGCTCTCAGGGGCGCGGGGAACGGCGCAATCCTTCGCCTTCAGGCGCACAGGGACCGGCACAACCCACCAGGGGCGCGGGGAACGGCGCAATCTTTTGTCTCTCAGGGGCGCGGGGAACGGCGCGACCGGCCCCCACCGACCCGCAGGTCGAGTCTCCCGGCGCCACGGACCGCCCACGCGCCCACCTCCGCACCCGGCGCGAGCCGAACGCCCTGA
The DNA here is from genome assembly GCF_042677425.1 of Streptomyces sp. NPDC127119. NCBI lineage: Bacteria > Bacillati > Actinomycetota > Actinomycetes > Kitasatosporales > Streptomycetaceae > Streptomyces > Streptomyces sp. NPDC127119. The sequence goes on from NZ_JBHXTO010000092.1 coordinate 12,006, forward strand.
GCGACGGGCCCACTCTCCCAGGCCCCCACAACACCCACCCAGCCCCCGACGGGCACGTCCTACGCCGCACCCGAGCGCCGCCACGGACCGCGCATCAGCAGGCCCCCGGAGGGTCCGCGCGCCCGAGCACGACCACATCGGCCGCGTCGAAGGCCACCCCCACTTCCTCCCCCACCCCCGGCGCGTCCCGCAACGCACACGCCGCCTCCAACCGCGGCGCCCCCTCCGCCTGCAGCTGTACGGCGACATGCGTGCCTCGGAAGGTCCGCGCGGCCACCGCGCACCGCAGCCCCTCCGCGACCGGTACGAGCCGTACCCCCGCGGGCCGGACGAGCAGCGTGACCTCACCCTGCGGAGTGCCCGAAGGCACCGGCAGTTTGCCCCAGGGCGTGGCCGCGGCCTCCCCGGAGACGGTCGCCCCGGTCACGTTCTCGAAGCCGAGGAAGCGGGCCACGAACTCGTCGGCCGGACGCTGCCAGACCTCAAGCGGCGTACCCGACTGGGCGATCCGCCCGTCCCGCATCACGACGACCCGGTCCGCGAGCGCGAAGGCCTCGCCCTGGTCGTGGGTGACCGCGAGCACGGTGGTGCCCAACTCGCCGAAGAGTTCGCGCAGTTCGACCACCAGCCGTTCACGCAGCGAGCGGTCCAGCTGGCCGAGCGGTTCGTCGAGCATGAGCAGCCGGGGCCGCGGAGCCAGCGCACGGGCGAGCGCGACCCGCTGCTGTTCGCCCCCGGAGAGGGACGCGACAGCCCTCCCCTGCGCGCCCGGCAGCCCCACGAGCGCCAGCAACTCCCCCACCCTGACTGCCTGTCGCTGCTTCGACTCCCCGTGCATCCGCAGCCCGAAGGCCACGTTTCCAGCCACATCGCGCTGCGGGAACAGCTGATGGTCCTGGAACATCAGGCCGACCCCCCGCTTGTGCGCGGGCACCCCGTCGAGGTCGCGGCCCTCCAGGAACACCCGCCCGTCGTCGAGATGCTGCAGCCCGGCGACCGCCCTCAGCAGCGTCGACTTGCCGCTGCCGCTGGGCCCGAGGACGCACACGATCTCGTGCTCGGCGACATCGAGCCCGACGTCGTCGAGCACGGCCCGCCCTGCGAACCGTACGGTCGCCCCATCCAGTTCGAGCATCGTCAGAACTCTCCCGTCCGGTCGGAGCGAAGGTCGGTGCGAAGGCGTTCGAGGACCAGCAGCGCCACCGCGCACACGAGCATCAAGAGGGTCGACAGGGCCATGGCCTGCCCGTAGTTGAGGTCTCCGGCCCGCCCGAGCAGCCGCGCCACGGCGACCGGCAGCGTCGGGTTGTCGGGCCGTGCGATGAAGACGGTCGCGCCGAACTCGCCCAGCGACACCGCGAACGCGAACCCGGCCGCGATCAGCAGCGCCCGCCGCACCATCGGCAGGTCGACCTCGCGCCACACCCGCCAGGGCGAGGCCCCGAGCACCGCCGCGGCCTCGCGCAGCCGTCCGTCGACCGCGCGCAGCACCGGCAGCATGGTCCGTACGACGAAGGGGACGCCCACCAGCGCCTGCGCGAGCGGCACCAGGATCCAGGTGCTCCGCAGGTCGAGCGGCGGCTCGTCGAGCGCGATGAGGAAGCCGAAGCCGACGGTCACGGCGGAGACGCCGAGCGGCAGCATGAGCAGCGCGTCGAAGCCGCGGACGAGACGTCCGAGCCGTCCGGTGTCCCGCCGGGTGAGCGCGGCGGCGGCGAGTCCGCCGATCAGCAGGGCGATGGCGGTCGCGGCGAAGGCGTACCGCAGCGAGTTGCCGACGGCGTCGATGGGCGGGACGAGGAAGAGGCTGCCCTCGTTGCGGGTGAGCGCCTTGTAGTAGCCGAAGCCGGGGGCGTCGAGCGAGCGCTCGACCAGGACGGCGAGCGGCAGCACGAGCAGGACGGCGATGGTGCCGAGGACGCCCGCGAGCAGCGCCCACTGCCCCGCGCCGTGCGGCCGTCGTGCGGTCGTGGCCGCGTCCACCAGCCGCAGGGCCGTCTCCCGCCGCCGTACGGTCCGGGCGTGGACGGCGAGGATCGCGCCGACCGCGACGAACTGGACGAGCGTCAGCACGGCGGCCGTGGAGAGGTCGAAGATCTCCGAGGTCTGCCGGTAGATCTCGACTTCGAGCGTGGAGAAGGTGGGGCCGCCGAGGATCTGCACGACACCGAAGGAGGTGAAGGTGAAGAGGAACACCATGAGCGCGGCGGCGGCGACGGCCGGGCCGAGCGCCGGGAGGGTCACCCTGCGCCAGGCCGCGAACCGGGAGGCGCCGAGCACTCTGGCGGCCTCCTCCTGCCGCGGGTCGAGCTGCGACCAGAGGCCGCCGACCGTGCGGACGACGACCGCGTAGTTGAAGAAGACGTGCGCGAGCAGGATGGCCCAGACGGTGGTGTCCAGGCGTACGCCCCACAGTTCGTCCAGGAGCCCGCCGCGCCCGAGCAGTGCCAGGAAGGCCGTGCCCACGACGACCGTCGGCAGCACGAACGGCACGGTCACGACGGCCCGCAGGATCTGCTTGCCCCTGAACTCGAAGCGCGCGAAGACGTACGCGCCGGGGAGCGCGACCAGCAGGGTGAGCGCCGTCGAGGCGAGCGCCTGCCAGGTCGTGAACCACAGGACGTGCCGGATGTCGGACTGTCCGAGCACGTCCGCGATCCGCCCGAACCGCCAGACCCCGTCGACCTTCAGCCCGCGGACGGTGATCGCGACGACCGGATAGGCGAAGAAGACCCCGAAGAACGCGACGGGCACGACCATGAGCCCGAGCCGTGCCACGCTCCCCCGGCGCGCAGACCACGCAGACCGGGGGCGCGAGCGGGGCTCTACTTCAGTACGAGCGAGGTCCATGACTTGACCCACTCGTCACGGTTGTCGGCGATCCTGGCGGGGTCCAGGGTCTCGGGGTTCGCGGCGGCGGGACCGTACTGCGTGAACGCGTCGGGCACCTTGGCGCCCTCGATCACCGGGTAGACGAACATGTTGAGCGGCATGTCCTCCTGGAACTGCCTGCCCACCAGGAAGTCGATGAGCGCCTTGCCGCCCTCGGTGTTCTTCGCGTTGCTGAGCAGGCCCGCGTACTCGACCTGGCGGAAGCAGGTGCCGTCCGCGACTCCGGTCGGCGCGGTCTTCGGCTTGGGGTCGGCGTAGATGACCTCGGCGGGCGGCGAGGAGGCGTACGAGACGACGAGCGGCCGGTCGCCCTTGGCCTTCTTGCCGCCGGCGGACCCGGAGAACTCCTCGTTGTAGGCCTGCTCCCAGCCGTCGACGACCTTCACGCCGTTGGCCTTGAGCTTCTTCCAGTAGCCCTCCCAGCCCTTGTCGCCGTACTCGGCGGCGGTGCCGAGCAGGAAACCGAGGCCGGGCGAGGAGGTCGAGGCGTTCTCGGTGACGAGGAGATCCTTGTACGCGGGCTTGATCAGATCGTCGAAGGACGTCGGCACGGCCAGCTTGTGCTCGCTGAACCAGGCCTTGTCGTAGTTGACGCAGATGTCTCCGGAGTCGATGGGCGTGACCCGGTGCTTGTCCTGGTCGACCCGGTACCGGGCCTGGATGCCGTCCGCGCCCTTGGCCTCGTACGACTGGAACAGTCCGTTGTCGAGCGCGCGGGAGAGCAGGGTGTTGTCGACGCCGAAGAGGACGTCTCCCTGCGGGTTGTCCTTGGTGAGGATCGCCTTGTTGACGGCCTGCCCGGCGTCGCCGTCCTTGAGGACCCGGACCTTGTACCCGGACTCCTTCTCGAACGCCTTCAGTACGTCCTTGGTGTACGCGAAGGAGTCATGGCTGACGAGGGTGACGGTCTTGGACCCGGAGCCCCCGTCGCCGTCCCCGGAGTCGGACGACCCGCAGGCGCCGAGCGCGGCGAGGCCGAGACCGCCGGCCGCGACCACGGCGGTGATCCTGAAGATGTTGCTCTTGTTGCTCACTCGATTCCTCCTGGGTTGACCAGGAAGAGACGCGGCCCTGCCCCGGACCTCGAACGGATCCCGGGCAGGGCGCAACAGCTTGAGTAGTGACCGAACTTCCTACCCAGAATGACCTGGGCGAGGTTCAGAGGGTCTGCGGGCTGTCCCGCACTCTCAGCGCTGTGGCGCTCCCCTGTCGGAATATGAAGATGTCGTCATACGAAAACGCTGTCGTACGGAAATGCTGTCGTACGGAATGTCCGTACGACTCGCCAGACTACCGCTCGGTGGCCGCGAGCTGTCCGCACGCCCCGTCGATCTCCTGACCACGGGTGTCCCGGACGGTGACGGGCACCCCATGGGCCGCGATCGCCTCGACGAACGCCTTCTCGTCCTCGGGCCGCGAGGCGGTCCACTTGGAGCCGGGCGTCGGGTTCAGCGGGATCAGGTTCACATGCACCGGCTTGCCCTTGAGCATCCGCCCGAGCCGGTCACCGCGCCACGCCTGGTCGTTGATGTCCCGGATGAGCGCGTACTCGATGGAGAGCCGGCGCCCCGACCTGGCCGCGTACTCCCAGCCCGCGTCCAGCACTTCCCGTACCTTCCACCGCGTGTTGACCGGTACGAGGGTGTCGCGCAGCTCGTCGTCCGGTGCGTGCAGGGAGATGGCGAGACGGCACTTGAAGCCCTCGTCGGCGAACCGGTTGATGGCGGGGACGAGACCGACGGTCGAGACGGTGATCCCGCGCTGCGAGAGCCCGAGCCCGTCCGGCTCCGGGTCGGTGAGGGCCCGGATGGACTGGACGACCCGCTTGTAGTTGGCGAGCGGCTCGCCCATGCCCATGAAGACGATGTTGCTGAGCCGCGCCGGGCCACCGGGGATCTCCCCGTCGCGCAGCGCCCGCATGCCGTCGACGATCTGGTGCACGATCTCGCCGGTCGACAGGTTCCGGTCGAGACCGGCCTGTCCCGTCGCGCAGAACGGGCAGTTCATCCCGCAGCCGGCCTGTGAGCTGATGCACATGGTGACCCGGTCCGGGTAGCGCATCAGCACGGACTCGACGAGCGTGCCGTCGAAGAGCCGCCAGAGGGTCTTGCGGGTGGTGTCGTCATCGGTGGACAGATGCCGCACGACCGTCATCAGCTCGGGCAGCAGGGCTTCCTGCAGCTTGGCGCGCGAGCCGGCAGGGATGTCGGTCCACTGCTCGGGGTCGTGCGCGAACCGCGAGAAGTAGTGCTGCGAGAGCTGTTTGGCACGAAACGGCTTCTCACCGACCGCGGCAACGGCCTCTTTACGCTCGGCAGGCGTGAGATCGGCAAGGTGCCGCGGCGGCTTCTTGGCTCCGCGGGGGGCGACGAATGTGAGTTCTCCGGGCTTAGGCATGGCTGTACCAGTGTCGCAGATCGATTCGTGTGACCTGAGCCGCGAGGTTTCGGGGGCGCACGGCTGTGCGGCTGTGCGGCTGTGCCGCTGTGCCGCTGTGCCGCTGTGCCGCTGTGCCGCTGTGCCGCTGTGCCGGATGGTCGCCGCATCTTCACGGCTCCTCACCCCTTCAGGGGCCTCTTCCGGCGGTCGCGTTGCCATCTAGGCCACACTAGGACCTAGAATCGAACGCGTGTCCGATAAAGTGCCTCGCCTGGATCGCCTGCGCAGCGTCCGCGAATGGCTGGCCTGGCAGCTGCGCCGCACAGACGACACCATCGCCGAGCTCGAACGTCAGGAGGCAGCCGCCGCCCGTGCCACGCCCACACCGCCCTCGGCAACGCCCGGCTGGAAGCTCGCGTTGCGAAGAGCGGGCGGCAGACCCGCCCCCGACGCCGTCCATACGAGCGACTGCGGCATGGCAGGCAAGAACACCAAACCGCTGCCCCGCGAGCAGGCGCTCCGGGCTCTCACGGAGGACGGCATCAGCGCGTGCCCCTACTGCCGGCCCGACAACGATCTGGGTGTGCTGTGAACGGCGAACGGCCGCAGGACGAGAACACGAGCGGGACGGGCGGGACGAACGCGGCGCCCATCGTCGTGCACCGCATGACGGGCGCCCGCGGGCGCCGGGTCACCATCCACGGCCAGGTCTTCGGGCTCGCCCACAGCGACACCGACCTGGTCGAGTTCCTGCGCCGGGCGGGCCTGCCGGACGACGCCTGGGAGCTGCTGGACGACCCGCGGTGGGTGAAGTGGCAGGGCGGCCGGCCGCACGAGTACTCCCCGGAGGGCCCGGACGCCGAAGACCCCCGGCCGTGACCGGCCGGGGGTCCCCCGGGTCATGAGGCGCCCGGTACGGTCAGCCCGATCCGACGAAGAGCACCAGCAGCAGCCACACCACGGGAGCGGTGGGCAGCAGCGAGTCCAGTCGGTCCATGATCCCGCCGTGGCCCGGGAGCAGGGTGCCCATGTCCTTGATGCCCAGGTCCCGCTTGATCATCGACTCGCCGAGGTCGCCGAGCGTGGCGCTGACCGCGACCGCGAAGCCGACGATCAGGCCCTGCCACCAGGTGCCGTCGTCGATGAGGAACTGCATGCACAGCGCGCCCGCCACCATCGCGAAGGCGACCGCGCCGAGCAGGCCCTCGCGGGTCTTGCCGGGACTGATGCGGGGGGCGAGCTTGTGCGTGCCGAAGCGCCACCCGACGGCGTACGCGCCCGTGTCGCTGACCACGGCCAGCAGCAGGAACGTGAGGACCCGCCACGCACCGTCGTCCGCGGTGAGCATCATCGCCACGAAGGTGGCGAGGAACGGGATGTAGAAGGCCGCGAAGACCCCCGCGGTGACGTCCTTGAGGTAGCCCTCGGGCGGTTCCGTCATCCGCCAGACGAGGACCGCGAGCGCGGTGAGCGCCATGGCCACCCAGGCGCCCTCGGGCCCGCGGACGTAACCGGCGACGACCATCGCCGCGCCGCCCAGCGCCAGCGGCACGAGCGGCGCCTTGATGTCCTTGCGCTCCGCGAGCCTCGACGTGAGCTCCCACAGACCGACCACGACAGCGACCGTTATGACGCCGATGAAGACGGCCTTGACGACGAACAGCGACGCGACGATCACCACGCCGAGCCCGACGCCGACCCCTATGGCAGCACCCAGGTCGCGGCCCGCGCTCTTCTTCTGCGGCGCGGGTGCGGGCTGTGCGGCGCTGGTCATGGGCTCCTGCTGATTCAGCGGATGCTGCGGATGCTGCGGATGCTGCGACGAAGTCTGGAACGGCGGCGGCGTCGACGGTGGCGGCGTCTCGTCGCGGAACAGGGGGCCGCCCGTCCGAGCAGCCCCCCGGTCGTCATCCTGGTCTCCGCCATGCGCGGGTACGTCGGGCACGATGGGCATGGGGCGAGTCTGCTGCGCGTGGTGCGCATCGTACGCGGGACCCGCCGGGGCATCCCCCTGGACAGGCCCCCGGTCGGACGGCCCCCAGTACCCGGCTTGTGGCGGCGCCCCCCAGGAAGAGTCGTTCATCAGACTTCGAGCAGCTCTGCTTCCTTGTGCTTGAGCAGCTCGTCCACCTGCGCGACGTACTTCGCGGTGGTGTCGTCGAGCTCCTTCTCCGCACGGCGGCCCTCGTCCTCGCCGACCTCGCCGTCCTTGATCATCTTGTCGATGCCGTCCTTGGCCTTGCGGCGGACGGAACGGATCGAGATCTTGGAGTCCTCGGCCTTGGTGCGGGCCACCTTGATGTAGTCCTTGCGGCGCTCCTCGGTGAGCTCGGGGAACACCACCCGGATGATGTTGCCGTCGTTGCTCGGGTTGACGCCGAGGTCGGAGTCGCGGATCGCCTGCTCGATGTTGCGCATCGCGCTCTTGTCGAACGGGGTCACCACGGCCATACGCGGCTCGGGCACCGAGAACGAGGCCAGCTGGTTGATCGGGGTCAACGCGCCGTAGTAGTCCGCCACGATCTTGTTGAACATCGCCGGGTGCGCACGGCCGGTGCGGATCGCGGCGAAGTCCTCCTTGGCGACCACGACGGCCTTCTCCATCTTCTCCTCGGCTTCGAGGAGGGTCTCTTCGATCACCACTTGCTCCTGCGTGTCTTGAGTAGGCCCGGCTGCGGTTCCCTGGCGGTTAGGCGGCCGGCTGCGTCGCGTCTTATTCCTGAACGGTTCCGGACCGGCAGGACATTGTCCATCCCCCGGTCAGGCCCGACTGCCCTGGTCACCCACGAGCGTGCCGATCTTCTCACCCTTGACCGCCCGAGCGATATTGCCCTCGGCGAGAAGCTCGAAGACGAGGATCGGGAGCTTGTTGTCGCGGCACAGCGTGATCGCGGTCATGTCGGCGACCTTCAGGTCGCGGGTGATGACCTCGCCGTAGCTGAGCGCGTCGAACTTGACCGCTCCGGGGTTGGTCTTGGGGTCGGAGTCGTAGACCCCGTCCACACCGTTCTTGCCCATCAGCAGCGCTTCGGCGTCGATCTCCAGCGCGCGCTGGGCGGCGGTGGTGTCCGTGGAGAAGTACGGCATGCCCATCCCGGCGCCGAAGATGACCACACGGCCCTTCTCCAGGTGCCGCACGGCTCGCAGCGGGATGTACGGCTCGGCGACCTGCCCCATGGTGATGGCGGTCTGCACGCGCGAGTCGATGCCCTCCTTCTCCAGGAAGTCCTGGAGGGCGAGGCAGTTCATGACGGTGCCGAGCATGCCCATGTAGTCGGAGCGGGCCCGGTCCATGCCGCGCTGCTGGAGCTCGGCTCCCCGGAAGAAGTTGCCGCCCCCGATGACGACGGCGATCTGGGCGCCACCGCGGACCACCGCGGCGATCTCCCGGGCCATCTTGTGCACCACGTCGGGGTCGACGCCGAGCGCTCCGCCACCGGCGAACGCCTCACCGGAAAGCTTCAGCAGAAAGCGGCCGGAGCCCTTGCCGGTGTCGCTCTTTTCGTCCTTGTCGGCGGCCTGGGTGGTGGTCATGGAGATCTCGCCTCTTCTACGTGTCGCACATACGGGTCGCACATACGAAGAAGGCCACTGCCGGTGGGGTGTTGTTCGCATCCCATGCGCGGCAATGGCCTCCTCGTCAGATCTGCTGTCGTCCGTTCACGCCCGCGCGTGACGGTCTGCGCGACCGACACGGACGACTGCTGTCGACCCTAGCGGGATCGCGCGTCGATCGCGGTACGGACTCAGATGCCGACCTTGATGCGCGAGAAGCGCTTCAGGGTGACACCGGCCTCGTCCAGGACCTTCTGGACGGACTTCTTGTTGTCGAGCGCGTACGGCTGACCGAGGAGGGTGGCCTCCTTGAAGAAGCCGTTGACGCGACCCTCGACGATCTTCGGGAGCGCGGCCTCGGGCTTGCCCTCGGCGCGCGTGGTCTCCTCGGCGACACGACGCTCGGACTCGACGACCTCGGCCGGAACATCCTCACGGGAGAGGTACTTCGGCGCGAAGGCGGCGATGTGCTGCGCGATGCCCTTGGCAAGACCGGCGTCGGCCTTGTCCAGCTCGACCAGGACACCGATCTGCGGGGGCAGGTCGGGCATGGTGCGGTGCATGTACGCGGCCACGTAGGCGCCGGTGAACTGGGCGAAGCGGTCGAGGACGATCTTCTCGCCCAGGTTCGCGTTGGCCTCGTCGACGAACGCCTGGACCGTCTTGCCGGACTCGATCTCCGAGGCGAGGAGCGCCTGGATGTCGGCCGGGGAGGTCGCGGCGGCGTGCTCGGCGATCTGGTTGGCGACGACCTGGAACTTCTCGCTCTTGGCGACGAAGTCCGTCTCGCACTTCAGCTCGACCAGGACACCGGAGGTGTTGTCGTCGGCGATGATGGAAACCACGGCGCCGTTCTCGGCGGAGCGGCCCTCGCGCTTGGCGACGCCCTTCTGGCCCTTGATGCGCAGCGCCTCGACGGCCTTGTCGACGTTGCCGTCGGCCTCGTCCAGCGCCTTCTTGCAGTCCATCATGCCGGCGCCCGTGAGCTCACGGAGCTTCTTGACGTCGGCGGCGGTGTAGTTCGCCATGATCTGTGAATCTCTTCTCGGAGTTCGAAGTCTCGGAGTCGGCGTCCGCCGCTGATCGGGCGGGCGTCCACCGAAGATCTACGGGCTGGGGGTGAACGGCGGGCGACGCACGAGGCGCCGCCCGCCCTCACTCAACCGTGACGCTGGATCGTCAGGCCTGCTCGGCCGCGGCCGGCTTCTCAGCCTCGGCCTCGGCGGGGGCCTCGGCGACAGCCGGAGCCTCGGCCTCGGCGGCGGGGGCCTCGGCCGGAGTCTCGGCCTCAGCGGCGGGGGCCTCGGCCTCGGCGGCCGGAGCCTCGGCGGCGGGCGCCTCGGCAACGGTCTCGTCGGCCTTCTTCTCGCCGCCCTCAAGCAGGTCGCGCTCCCACGCGGCGAGCGGCTCGCCCGCGGCCTTGTCACCCTCGGCGGCCTTGCCGGCACCGGAACGGGAGATGAGGCCCTCGGCGACGGCGTCGGCGATCACGCGGGTGAGCAGGGTGACGGAGCGGATCGCGTCGTCGTTGCCCGGGATCTTGTAGTCGACCTCGTCGGGGTCGCAGTTGGTGTCGAGGATGGCGACGACCGGGATGTTGAGCTTCCGGGCCTCACCGACCGCGATGTGCTCCTTCTTGGTGTCCACGATCCAGACGGCGCTGGGCACCTTGGACATCTCGCGGATACCGCCGAGGGTCTTCTCCAGCTTGGCCTTCTCGCGGGAGAGGACGAGCAGCTCCTTCTTGGTGAGGCCGGACGCGGCCACATCCTCGAAGTCGATCTGCTCAAGCTCCTTGAGACGCTGCAGACGCTTGTAGACGGTCGAGAAGTTGGTGAGCATGCCGCCCAGCCAGCGCTGGTTCACGTAGGGCATGCCGACGCGGGTCGCCTGCTCGGCGATGGCCTCCTGCGCCTGCTTCTTCGTGCCGACGAACATGACCGTGCCGCCGTGGGCGACGGTCTCCTTGACGAACTCGTAGGCGCGGTCGATGTACGACAGCGACTGGAGCAGGTCGATGATGTAGATGCCGTTGCGCTCGGTGAAGATGAAGCGCTTCATCTTCGGGTTCCAGCGACGGGTCTGGTGACCGAAGTGGACGCCGCTTTCCAGCAGCTCCCGCATCGTGACGACGGCCATGGCCGTACTCCTTGGTGTTCTCGGTTGTGCCGCGTCCGCCGGACGGCGGTCGCGCCTGACGCCCGCATTGCGCCTTGCCACGAGGGACCGAGGGGCGCTGACATCGGCTGTTTGACGGCCTGATGTCGGGGCGTGCGAAGTCGACCCGGTGACCCGGATCGCCACAAGAAGTGTACGGGACCCACGGGGTGCCGGGTGACGCCGCTGTCCACAACCGACGGGTACTCCACAGATCCCGGCCATGATCCCTTTTTTCATGCCATTCGAGGCACGGTTCTCGCATGCGAGCAGATCGTTTTCTTCGTACGAGACCGATGCGGCGGCCTGCCATGACGGTGCCGGTCATGAGGGTGCGCGCCCTGACGGTGACCGCCGTGCTGATACTCGGCCTTCTGCTGGGCCTGGTCCTCGGCGGCGGCCCCGCGGCCATCGCCCGGGTCGGCGACCCCGGCACGGGTGACGGCATGGGTGCCGACACCCTTGCCGACACGGGTGACGGTGGGGGTCCTGACGGTGCGGACCCGCCGGTCCCCGTCGTCGGCCGCGCCTGGCCGGTGGGGTCGCGCCCGTCGGTGGCCCGGGGCTGGGAGCCGCCCGCGACCGTCTACGGCCGGGGCCACCGGGGCGTCGATCTCACGGCCGCCCCCGGCACCCCGGTCCGGGCCGTCGCGCCCGGCCGCGTCTCCTTCGCCGGCCGGGTCGCGGGCCGCGGGGTCGTCTCGGTCGAGCTGACCGGCACGGGCACCCCGCCCCTGCGCACGACGTACGAGCCGGTCGCGGCGACGCTGAAGAAGGGCACCGAGGTCGCTGCGGGCGAGGTAGTGGGCGTACTGGAACTGCCGACGTCCCACTGCCCGATGTCATGCCTCCACTGGGGCCTGCGCCGCGGAGACACCTACCTGGACCCGCTGTCCCTGCTGCCCCCATGGCTGCTGACCAGGGGCCCGTCACGCCTGCTGCCGGTCACGGGCATCCCGGAACCGGAGCCGGAAGCGACGCCGGAAGCAGGCGTGGGATCGGCACCGAGAGCAGAAGCGGGAGGGGGAGCGGGAGGGGCGCCGACGTGACGCAACCCCCGCCAGCCGCCGTCAGCCGCTCACGCCTCGCAGAGCCATCGCGACGGCTGCCTCGGTGATCACGCCGGGCTCGTCGGCCGCACCGAGCTCGATCCTGCGCACCGCCGCGTCCGCGATCCCCTGGAGAAGCATCGCGGCCATCCGGGGCTGCTCGTGCCCCATGTCCCGCAACGCCTCCACGATCATCGCGACGAGCCCTCCGTGCGCGGCACGGATCTTCTCGCGCGCGCCCGCGTCGAGCTCACTCGCGGAGATCGCCACGACGGCCCGGTGCCGCCGGTCCCCCACCAGGGCGAGCTGCCGGCGGACGTACGCCTCGACCTTGCCCTCGGGTGTCCCGGCCAGCGACATCGCGGTTTCGACCTCGGCGGCCCAGAGCGGGAAGTCGACCTCGCAGAGCTCTTCGACGACCGCCGCGCGGGAACGGAAGTACTCGTACACGGAGGACCGCGCGAGTCCCGTCCGCTCGGCGAGCGCCGGGAACGTCAGAGCCTCCGTCCCGCCCTCGGACAGCAGGGACCGCGCCGCGTCCAGCAGGGCGGCTCGCTGCATCGACCGGTGCTCGGCCACGGAGGCCGCTCGAATCCTTGGCACGCCCCCCACTTTACGGACGCCCCGCCCAGGACGGGAGACTCTCGCCCGTCAGGGCTCGGTCAGTCACCGATCGGCGACACCGGCCCGAAGCGATCTCTCCCACCCGGACCACCCGCCCGACAGGGCTCCCGTCCGCCCGCGCAAAGTCCCGGCGAGGGACGATTCCCCGAGGTCAGCGGGGCTGCGGGACCAGCTCGCGGCAGAAGCCGGGGCTGCGGGGTCAGCGCCCGAAGCTCGCCAGTTTCGCCCGGAGCTGGAGCACGGACTTGGTGTGGATCTGACTGACGCGGCTCTCCGTCACGCCGAGCACATTGCCGATCTCGGCGAGCGTGAGGCCCTCGTAGTAGTAGAGGGTCACCACGGTCTTCTCCCGCTCGGGCAGCGTATTGATGGCCCGCGCCAGGAAACGCCGCAGCTCACGGTCCTCCGCGACCTCCACCGGGTTGTCGGCAGCGGTGTCCTCAAGGGTGTCCATCAGGCTCAGCCGGTTGCCGCCCTCACCGCCGACATGCAGCAGCTCCTCCAGGGCGACGACGTTGGCCAGCGACAACTGGCCGAACACCGCGTGCAGTTCGTCGACCGCGATACCCATCTCGGCGGCCACCTCGCACTCCGACGGTGTACGCCGCAGCCGCGCCTCCAGCGTCGCGTAGGCCCGCTCGACATTGCGCGCCTTCTGCCGCACGGACCGGGGGATCCAGTCCAGTGCCCGCAGTTCGTCGATCATCGCGCCCCGGATCCGCGTGATCGCGTACGTCTCGAACTTGATCTCCCGCTCGATGTCGAACTTCTCGATGGCGTCGATCAGCCCGAAGACGCCCGACGAGACGAAGTCCGCCTGCTCCACATTGGGGGGCAGACCCACACTCACCCGGCCGGCGACGTACTTCACCAGCGGCGAGTAGTGCAGGATCAGCTGCTCGCGCAGCCGCCCGTCGCCCGTGGTCTTGTACGACCTCCACAACTCGTCGAGCGTCGAAGGGGCGGGCGGCCGCACGCCGCCGTCACGGGCGGCGGGGGGAACCGCCGCCCGGTCGGACCCGGAGGTGTGCTGGGGCATGCGTCGCCTTGTGCCGTTCTGCAGTGAACTGTGGGTAACTGCGTGAGCTGTCGGTCTGATGTCGAGTTGCCTGTCTGAGTCGGAATCCATATGAGCGTAGCGTGACTGGAGAGTCGCAGTGTGCGAACAGTGCTGGACTCACCGTGCGCAGATACGTTCCGCCGGACGTCCCGCACAGGCGCGGCCGTCGCCGTGCGTGAGCACTGCGGAGCGTCAACTGACGGAAATCCCGGGGACTTCGGGGCGTAGCCCGGACGGCCGAACACTCTCGGTCAGCGCCACCCCCGATCCGTACCGATGGACAGAGCGGCCTGGCGTGTCAACTTCCAGCCGTCGCCGTGTCGTTCGACGAAGCCAAGTGAGCGGAGTTCGTACAGTCTCGCGACCACGTCGTCCTCGGTCGTCCCGGCGTCCCTGGCGATCTCCCGCCGTGACGCCGTCTCCCGGGCCGGCAGCGCGGCCAGTACCCGGGCGGCCTCCGGGTCCAGGAGGTCGCGCGGAAGTACCGGTCCTCGCCGGTCCGGGGCCAGTTCGCCCATGTCCCCGACGAGCTCGGCGACTTCCGCGGCATCGGTGACCAGCACCGCGTCCCCGCGCAGGAGTTCGTGCACGCCCGCCGAGAGACTGCTGGTGGCCGGCCCCGGTACTCCCATCGTGAATCTGCCCAGCCGCTGAGCGGCCCGGGCGGTCGCCAACGCACCGCTGCGGTAGGCCGCCTCGACGACCACCGTGCCGCGCGTCAACGCCGCGATGACCCGGTTCCGCAGGATGAATCTGCTCGGGGTCGGATGGTCGCCGGGCGGCAACTCCCCCACTACCAGTCCCTGTTCGGCGATCCTGGTGATCAACTGCGTGTGACCGCGCGGATAGGGCCGGTCGACCCCGCAGGCGAGCACGGCGACGGTGGCTCCGCCCGCCCCGAGAGCGCCCCTGTGGGTCGCGCCGTCCACGCCGTAGGCGCCTCCCGACACCACGACCCACCCCCGCTCCGCGAGCCCCGCACCGAGCGCCGACGCCATGTGGGCGCCGTACTCGGTACAGGCCCGTGCGCCCACCACGGCGACGGAGCGCAGCGCCCACATCCGCAGACTGGGCAGCCCCCGCACCCACAGCCCGACGGGTCTGGCATCCCCCAGGTCGTCCAGTTGCGCGGGCCACTCGGGATCGCCGGGGCACACGAACCGTGTCCCGCTGTCCCGTGCCACCGCGAGGTCCCGTTCCGGGTCCGCCCGCTCGGCCCGGGCCCGCAGACCGGCCCATCTCACGTCCGTCACTCCCGGCAGCTGCTGCCCGCCCCCGGCGAGGCGCCGGACCACCTCCCCCGCTCCGCACTCACGAAGCCATCGTCCGCAGACCTCGTCCCCCGGTTCGGCGACCCGTGCGAGGAAGGCCCGGTGGAGCCGCTCCCCGTCCCCGCTCGCTCCACCCGCCGGAAAGCCTTGATTCACCGGGAGGCCCCGATCGCCATCGGCACCCCCCGGGGAACCCCGGTGCGCAGTTGCAGCGCGAGGGTCACGTCCGCCACCCCCGGCCGGTCACGGCCTGCGAGGTCCGCGACGGTCCAGGCGACCCGCAGGACACGGTCGAGCCCCCGGGCGGTGAGCACACCGCGCTCCAGGCTGCGCTCCGCGTCGTCCATGGCGCCCGGGGACGCGTACCACCGGCTGCGGAGCTCGCGGCCCGGTACCTCGCTGTTCGTGCGCCAGGGGGTGTCCGTCAGGCGTGCGGCGGCCCGCGCCCTGGCTTCCCGGACCCGGTCGGCGACCGTCTCGGTGGTCTCGCCCCGCGCGCCCCGCTCCGTCAGCTGGGCACGGGTGACGCGGTCCACCTCCACCCTCAGGTCGACGCGGTCGAGCAGTGGTCCGGAGAGCCGGGCCTGGTAGCGGCGGATCGTGGAGGGTGAGCACTCGCACAGGGAGTCCCGCTGCGAGAAGCGGCCGCAGGGACAGGGATTGGCCGCGAGGACCATGAGGAAGCGCGCCGGGAAACGGACGACACCCGCACTGCGCGCGATCACCACATGCCCGGACTCCAGGGGCTGACGCAGTGCGTCGAGGGCCCGGCTGCTGAACTCCGGCGTCTCGTCCAGGAAAAGCACTCCTCTATGAGCGAGCGACACCGCGCCCGGTCGTGCCACCCCCTGGCCGCCCCCGACCAGCGCCTGCATGGTCGCCGAGTGGTGCGGGGCGCAGTAGGGGGCGACGTCGACCAGGGGTTTGCCAGGTGGCAGCAGGCCCGCGACCGAGTGGACGGCCGTGACCTCAAGGGACTCGCTCCGGCAGAGTCGCGGCAGGATGGCGGGCAGCCGCTCGGCGAGCATGGTCTTGCCCGCTCCCGGCGGGCCCTCCAGGAGCAGATGGTGACCGCCGGCCGCGGCGACCTCCACCGCGGTGCGTGCCGAGAGCTGGCCCACGACGTCGGCGAGGTCGTGTTCGTGGTCGTAGTGCGCGGCTCCCATGCTGTGCATTCCGGTGGCCGCGCCCGTGCCCGGCATGCGCAGGCCCGCGAGCGGGTCGGTCCGGCCCTGCTCGTCCGGGTCCTCGTCGGGCACCGGTTCGTCCGTGAGGACCGCGATGAGCTGGCGGAGGCTGCGGACTCCGAGCACGGACACCCCGGGCACCAGGGAGGCCTCGGCTGCCGCGCTCTCCGGCACCACCACCTGTTCGTATCCCGCCTCGGCGGCGGCCAGCACGGCCGGCAGCACGCCCCGTACGGGCCGGACCCGGCCGTCCAGGCCCAGTTCTCCGATCATCACGATGTCGGCGAGCACACGGGGGTCGATGCGCTCGGAGGCGCCGAGGGCCGCGCAGGCGATGGCGAGGTCGAATCCGCTGCCGCCCTTGGGCACCGAGGCCGGGCTGAGGCCCACGGTGAGCTTCTTCTGCGGCCACTCGCCGCCGGAGTTGACCACGGCCGCCCTGACGCGGTCCTTGCTCTCCGTCAGGCTCTTGTCTGGCAGTCCCACCAGGGTGAACGCCGCCACTCCTGGCTCCAGATCCGCCTGGACCTCGACGACGACACCGTCCACGCCCACGAGGGCCACCGAGCACGTACGCGCGAAGCCCATCAGGCCGCCCCTCGCACATGCTCCACGACGGGGGCGCCGCGGTCGGGCAGCAGGACACCCACGACGTCGATACGGACGCCGCCGGGTGGAGCCCCTCCGTGTTCCTGCAGCCAGCGCTCGGCGAGGCCGCGCAGACGCCGGGCCTTGACGGGGGTCACGGCGGCCATCGGGTGCTCGAAGGGCCCCGCTCGGCGGGTCTTGACCTCGCAGACGACCAGTGCGTCGCCGTCACGGGCCACGATGTCGATCTCACCGGCCCGGCCCGCGCGCCAGTTGCGCTGAAGGACCGTCATGCCGGCCTCGGCCAGCCGTCGCGCGGCCAGGTCCTCGCCGTACCTGCCGAGTGCGTTGCGTGCCTTGGACACGTTGGGCGTCTTGGACACGTCGGGCGCGTCGGGCGCCCCGGAAACCTTGGATGCCTCGGATGCCTTGGACGTCTTCATGTCGGCACCACCTCCGGCGCCAACACTGAGCCCACCGCGATCCACTGTTGGATCTTGGTGGACGGCCGCTCGACTGTGGACAACTCAGTCACCCGTACGAGCGGCCGCCGTAGAACTCCCGGGACCGTCCCGGCCGTCCCGACTGCCCCGTTCTAGCTGCTGGGCAGTTCGAGGTCGCTCTTGTTCAGCTCCTCGATGTTCACGTCCTTGAATGTCAGAACGCGCACCTGCTTCACGAACCGAGCAGGTCGGTACATGTCCCACACCCAGGCATCCGCCATGGACACCTCGAAAAACACCTCGCCCTGAACCGAGTGCACCTGCATCTCGTAATCGTTGGTGAGGTAGAAGCGCCGTTCGGTCTCGATCACATATTTGAACAGACCGACGACATCGCGGTACTCCCGGTAGAGCTTCAGCTCCATCTCGGTCTCGTACTTTTCGAGGTCCTCGGCGCTCATGGCATGTTCCCCTTCAGCCGTGCGTCCCCCTATTGTGCGCCAGCCCCGCGAGCCCCTAGACGATTTCCGTGTCGAGGGTCTCGGGCCTGGCCGGGGGCCCTTCGTCGAGCAGCCTGAGCAGCAGCTCGGCGAGTCTGGTCGGATACACCGTCTCATGTGCCCGGGCAAGTTCCCGGCACGTCCACCAGCGCGCTCCGGCGACACTGCGCCGTTCCAGCTCGGTCAGCCCCGTGGGCTCGGTCGCCGTCTGCGTCGTACGGCCCAGGAAGTACCACTCGTCCTGGTCCCAGCGACGCCCCGCGAACGGGAACGAACAGGTCCGCCGCCACAGCACCGGACCCAGCTCGACCTCGGTGATGCCGGTCTCCTCCGCGACTTCCCGCAGCGCGGCCTCTTCGCGTGTCTCGTCGCCCTCCACACCGCCGCCCGGCGTGAACCACCAGTCGTCCGAAGGGTCCTCGGGCTCGTGTCCGTGCAGCAGCAGGATGCGGTCCTGCGGGTCGAGCAGCACCACCCGGGCGACCTTCCGCAGCTCGCCGAGGCCACCGCCCGCCGGCGACGACGCGTCAGCCGGCAAGAGCCCGCTCCCCCGCCCCCGTACGGCTGCGGCGGCGTGCCGACCGGTTGGCGACCGGCCCGTACGCGGCCCCGCCGAGGACGAGCACCGCACCCGCCACGACCGCGGTGAGGACCAGGCGCAGGGGACCCGGCTCGGACGTCGCGCCGAGCGTCTCGAAGCCGGTGGGGCGGGCCAGCATGCCGTTCATGGGCCAGGCCACCGCGTCGACGCGCGCGTTCACCGCGCTGCGCGGCACCGTGCCGTTGCCGGCCTCCGTCAGGTGGGCGGTGGAGTCCAGCGAGCCGCTGCGCTCGTCGCCGAGCAGGAAGAGCCGGTCCTTGGGCACCTCGATGGAGGGGATCGTGGACGACTCGGCCGCGCTGCCCTTGGGCAGATACGGTTCCTCGATCTTCTTGCCGTTGACGGTCAGCTTGTCCTGCGTGCAGCAGGCGACCGTGTCCCCGCCGACGGCGACGACCCGCTTGACCATGGGCATGTTGCCCCAGGTGGACTGCTTGAAGACGACGACGTCACCGCGCTGCACCTCGGAGCCGTCGATCCGCTCGGCGAGCACCCGGTCGCCGCCCGCGATGGTGGGCGACATCGAGTCGGTCGGCACGGTGTACGGCTGGTAGACGACCGCTCCCCAGGCGAACCCACCGAGGAAGAGCACACAGCCGAGGGCCACGGCCAGCCCCGACAGCTTGCTGCCGAGCCGTCCGTGGCCCTCGTCCGTACGACTTGTCCCGCTCATCCCAGTGCTCCCCAACTCGGAGAATCGACCTCGCGGCCCAGGTCGGGCCACGGAAGATCGGCGTCTGGGACGGCACCCTACCCGGCGGTACGCGACCCAGAAACCCTGGTGTTCCCGACGGTAAGGCGGCGCCTGCGCCACAGCACCAGCGGCAGCGCGCCCGCGAGCCCGAGCGCACCCGGGGCGGCGGCGGTCAGGTTCTGGTCGAAGGTGTCCGGCACCGGAAGCGTCGACCAGCGGGTGGGCGGCCAGGCGACGACGATCGCGCGGCCCACCACGTTGTCCACGGGTACGAAGCCCTCGTGCTTGTCCTGCTGGTGATAGCGCGAGTCCAGCGAGTTCTGCCGGTGGTCGCCCATGACCCAGATTTTGCCTTCGGGAACCTTCACCTTGAACTGGCCGCCGGCGTCGTCCACGGTGCACGGGGTGTTGCCCGGGTACACGTAGGAAGTCTCGTTCAGCGCCTTGCCGTTGACCTTCAGCGGGCCGGTGCCCTTGCACTCGATGGTGTCGCCCGCGACTCCGACGACGCGCTTGATGAGGTCCTTCTCCTCGGCGGAGGGCATCAGGCCGATCCAGCTGAGAGCTGTCTGGATCGCGTTCGGACTGGGCGTCGGCTCGCCCGCCAGCCACTTGTCGGGGTCGTTGAAGACGACGACCTCGCCGCGCTCGGGCTCCGAGCCGAACCACGGGGTCAGCTTGTCGACCAGGACGCGGTCACCCTGCTGAAGGGTGTTCTGCATCGAGTCCGAGGGGATCGAGAACGCCTGCACCAGGAAGGACTTGATCAGCAGCGCGAGAACCAGCGCGATGCCGATGAGCAGGGGGAGTTCCTTCCAGAAGGACCGCGGCTTCTTCGGCGCCGGGGCGGTCCCGTCGGAGTCCCGCTCGTCCCCGTCGTTGCCGTCACCCGCGTCGTCTCCGGGGGCCACGGCGTCCTCGCCGGCCGGCGGGACCGACTCTTCGGATCGTCCCGGTCGTTCCTCGGGCCCCTCGTGTCCGGATCGTGCGCCGACCGCCAAATCCCCCACATCCACTCCTCACTCCGTGCCGCCGCCCGCGCCGGAAGCGACGCAGGCCCACCACTCCCATAACGAGCGGGAGTTCCGCAGGGGTCGGGAGCGGGATCAATCCGTATCGATCCGCGGTGGCCACCCTATGCGACGTGTCGAGTGCGGTGGTCGCTCCGCCGGCCACGTCGGGCACGGACGCGTAGGTGTCGGGTTCCTTGAGCTGGGTCCAGTGACCGATGGGCCAGGCGATGACCATGGCACGGCCCACGACGTCCTCGGAGATGGTGCCGCTGTACTTCTCCGTACGGTGGAACCGGGAGTCGGCGGAGTTGGACCGGTGGTCGCCCATCACCCACAGGCGCCCCGCCGGCACCTTGACCTCGAAGACCAGCGAGGAGGGCTTGTCGCCGGGGTTGATGTAGGGCTCGTCGAGGGGCATGCCGTTGACGGTGACGCGGCCCTGGGTGTCGCAGCACTTGACGGTGTCGCCGCCGACCGCGACGACCCGCTTGATCAGGTCCCGGTCGTTGTCGGAGGGCAGCAGGCCGATGAAGGTCAGCGCCTCCTTGACCTGCTTGACGACGATGGGGTCTTCCTTCTTCGCCGTCGGCTGTTCGTCCTCCAGCCATCCGCCGGGGTCCTTGAAGACGACGACGTCGCCGCGCTCGGGCTTCGAGCCGAACCACGGGGTCAGCTTGTCGACCAGGACGCGGTCGCCGATCCGGATCGTCTGCTCCATGGAGCCCGAAGGGATCACGAAGGCCTGGACGAGGAACGTCTTCAGGACGAGCGCGATGAGCAGCGCGACGCCGATCAGGAGGGGTATCTCCTTGACCGCGGAGCGCTGCCTGCGCCGCTTGACCCGCCGGGCCAGCTTGCGCCGGTCCGCCCTGCCGGGCATCACGGGGCCGCCCGTGCGCCGGGAGCCCGTGGGCAGGAGGTCCTCCGCGGCACTGTGGGTGCCGCGGGGCTTGCCGCGGTTACCCATGGACACCGTCCACGGCTTTCCGCCCGCTCGTCCCTGACAGGGGCGCCCGGAGGAGCGGGCCCGCGGCGTCGGGCATGCGCGCGTGGCCGACGGCCCGTTCGAGACCGGTCCAGTGGCCGAGCGGCCAGGCGATCCAGTCCGCTCTGCCGATCACGTCGTCGACGGGGATCATGCCGCCGCCCGGGGAGCCGAGGTGGTCGCGGGAGTCGCTGGAGTCGCCGCGGTGGTCACCCAGGACGAAGAGGGTGCCGTCGGGGACGACCACGTCGAAGCGCACTTCGGACGGCTCGTTCCCCGGGTACAGAAACGTCGACTCGTCGACCGAGCGGCCGTTCACCTCGATCCTCCCCTGCCTGTCGCAGCAGACCACATGGTCTCCCCCCACGCCCACCACACGTTTGATGTAGTCGGCGTCGCCGAAGTAACCGGTGCCGTCGAACACGACGACGTCACCGCGCCTCGGCTCAGCACCGAAACGGTACGCCAACTTATTTACGAGAACGCGGTCCCCGATCCTCAATCCCGGCTCCATCGAGCCACTGGGAATTTCGAACGGCTGGATCACGAACCGGGTGAGCAGCAGCAGGGAGAACAGACAGAACAGCACGGTCAGGGTGATCCGGCCGCCCGGCAGCCAGTCGGCGGCCCGGGCCACCAACGCGAAACGCGACCGTTCCTCCGCCCCCTGTGTGTCCGAGATCTCCTCGGACACGACGGGCTGGGAGGAGCGGTCGCGCTCCGTGTGCTGTGCTTCGGCGTCCATGTGGGCCAGATGCTATCCGGCCCTACCGAGGGACCCGGAGTGAGCTCAGTTGTCGCGCTTCTCCTTGATCTTCGCGGCCTTGCCGCGCAGCTCACGGAGGTAGTAGAGCTTCGCGCGACGCACGGCGCCGCGGCTGACGAGCTCGATCTTCTCGACGATCGGGGTGTGCACGGGGAAGGTGCGCTCGACGCCGACGGAGAAGGAGACCTTGCGGACCGTGAAGGTCTCACGGACACCGGCGCCCTGGCGGCGGATGACTACACCCTTGAACTGCTGCACACGCGAGCGGTTGCCCTCGATGACGCGGACGTGGACGTTGACGGTGTCACCCGGGCGGAACGCCGGGACGTCGCTGCGCAGCGACGCTGCATCGACGGACGCGAGCAGGTTGGACATGATCGTCTGCTTTCTTCGCCGATGCCACAGGTCATCGACGGAAGTCGGTGTTTCCAGAAGGTGGGCTGTTCTCGTCGGGGCGGGCGTCGTGTCCCCCTGTGGCAGGGGCGCACGCCGGACGACGTACAGCAGCGGCCTATTCTTCCACGGTGTCGGGCCTGCGCCCAAATCGGCCGTCGGGTCCGGGCTGCCAGCCCAGGATCGAGAGCATTTCGCGGTCCTTCTTGTCGAAGGCGGCGGGGTCGCAGCGCTCGATGAGGTCCGGTCTGTTGGCGGTGGTGCGCCGCAGTGCCTCGTCCCGGCGCCAGCGGGCGATCTTGCCGTGATGACCGCTGACCAGCACGTCCGGGATCTCCCGGCCGCGCCACCGGGGCGGTTTCGTGTAGACCGGCCCCTCCAGGAGGTTCGCCATGGCTCCCGGCGCGAACGAGTCGTCCCGGTGCGACTCGGCGTTGCCGAGGACGCCGGGCAGCAGCCGCGCCACGGCCTCCGTGACGACCAGGACGGCCGCCTCGCCGCCGGCCAGCACGTAGTCGCCGATGGACACCTCGTACACGGGCATGCGGGTCGCGTACTCGTCGATGACACGGCGGTCGATGCCCTCGTAGCGGGCGGGTGTGAAGACCAGCCAGGGGCGCTCGGAGAGCTCGACGGCGAGTTCCTGGGTGAAGGGCCGGCCGCTGGGTGTGGGGACGACCAGGACAGGTCCCTGGGAGCCCGTCTCGTAGCCGTCGGCGAGCACGGAGTCCAGCGCGTCGCCCCAGGGGCCGGTCTTCATGACCATGCCGGGGCCGCCGCCGTAGGGGGTGTCGTCGACCGTGTTGTGCCGGTCGTAGGTCCACTCCCGCAGATCGTGCACGTGCACGTTCAGCTGTCCACGCGCGCGTGCCTTGCCCACGAGGGAGACGTTCAGGGGGTCCAGGTACTCGGGGAAGATCGTGAGGACGTCGAGCCGCATCAGGCGTCGGCCCCGCCGGAGGAGTCGGTGTCCGCGTCCCTGGAGGAGGCGATCTCCGCGCGGTCGTCGATCAGTCCGGGCGGCGGGTCGATGACGGCCCGCTGCTTCTCCAGGTCGATCTCGACGACGATCTCCTCGACGAACGGGATCAGCACCTCGGTCCCGTCCGGCCGCTCGACCACGAAGAGGTCCTGGGAGGGCAGGTGCGAGATCTCGGTGAGCCGCCCGACCTCGGTGCCGTCCTTCAGGACGACGTCCAGGTCCATGAGCTGGTGGTCGTAGTACTCGTCCGGGTCCTCCGGCACCTCGTCCGGGTCGACGTCGGCGATCAGCAGGGTGTTGCGCAGCGCCTCGGCGCCGTTGCGGTCGCGTACCCCCGCGAACCGCAGCAGGAGGCGACCGCTGTGCACCCGTCCCGTCTCGATGGTCAGCGGACCGGCCGAGGCGGGGTCCGTGGCCAGGACGGCGCCGGGCGCGAGCCGCAGCTCCGGCTCGTCGGTACGTACCTCGACGGTGACCTCGCCCTTGATGCCATGGGCTCGGCCCACCCGCGCGACTACCAGCTGCACTTGCTTGATCTCCTGTCGTGTGTCCACGGTTTCACCGCGTGGACGACTACGGGCCGGGGACGGCCCGAAGGCCCTCCCCGGCCCGAGCCGGTGCTGCGAATTACGTCAGCGGACGTGATCCACGTCGACGAGGTCGACGCGGACTCCACGGCCACCGATGGCGCCTACGACGGTACGCAGAGCGCGCGCGGTGCGGCCGTTGCGGCCGATCACCTTCCCGAGGTCGTCGGGGTGAACCCTGACCTCAAGAACGCGCCCGCGGCGCAGGTCACGCGAGGCGACCTGCACGTCGTCCGGGTTGTCGACGATGCCCTTCACGAGGTGCTCAAGAGCCTCCTCAAGCATGCTCAGGCCTCGGTCGACGCGGACTCGGCGGCAGCCTCGTCCTTCTTCTCAGCCTTCTTCTTCTGCGTGATGGCCTCGCCCTTGCTGTCGTCGTCGCCACCCAGGGCGTCGAACAACGGGCGCGCGGCCTTCGGCTCGGCGACGAGCAGCGGCGCCGGGGCCGGCAGGCCCTTGTGCTTCTGCCAGTCGCCGGTCAGCTTGAGAATGGCGAGCACGGGCTCGGTCGGCTGCGCGCCGACACCCAGCCAGTACTGCGCACGCTCGGAGTCGACCTCGATGCGCGACGGGTTCTGCACCGGGTGGTACAGGCCGATCTCCTCGATGGCCCTGCCGTCACGGCGGGTACGGGAGTCGGCGACGACGATGCGGTAGTGAGGCGCGCGGATCTTGCCCAGACGCTTCAGCTTGATCTTGACTGCCACGGAAGTGGTGTCTCCTGGTCTTGACGGGGTTGGGCACGGCGAGATTGCCGCGTGGGGTTGCGGTACCCGAGTGCCCGATGGACGCGTCAGCCGGAGGAGAGAGGGGTCCTGTGCGGCTGCGAGTACAGCTGACCATTCTGCCACACCCGGAAGGGCGCCTCGACCCGGGCAGTCCGGGGGCAGCCCTGGGCCGGCCCGCGGTCCCGCCGGGGCCGGTACGGGTGTCGCCGTCGAGGTGGGCCATCGCACGAGCCGGCACCCACGAAGTGCCGCCGCGCTCTCCCGCACCACCCCGGCGGGACGACGGCCCGCCGCTGTGTCAGCCGTCCGCTCAGCCCGCTGCCGCGCCGACCACCTCCGGGATGCGGAACGGCTTCCCGCACCCTCCGCACACGATCGGCGCCTGCGCGAGGACCGACGGGACGACGCGGACGTTGCGCCCGCAGTCGCAGACCGCCTTCACGCGCACGCCCCCTCCGGAGGAGCCGTGCCGGGCGGCCGGGCCGCGGAAGCTGCGGGCCGTGTCGGCGGCGGTCGCGACCGTGTGCGCCTTGAGGGCGCGCTGCAGCCGCTCGATCGTCGGGCGGTAGCGGCGCTTCGCCTCGGGGTTGAGCGTGACCAGGGAGAAGCCGCTGCTGGGATGCGGTTCCTCGGGGTGGTCCAGTCCCAACTCCTCGGCGATCGCGAGGAATCTGCGGTTGTGGTACCGGCCGGCGCGGGAGGTGTCGCGGACACCTCGGGCGGCGGCGATGCCGTGGACTGCCTCGTGAAGCAGTCGTTCGAAGGAGAGTTCGTGTCCGCAGGCGGACGACGACTCCCCGATCAGGGACTCTGGCGCGGCAAGATCGGGCAGCTCGGGGTGGTGCCGCTGAATGTCGGCCCACGCCCCTGCCAGCTCTGCGGCGAGAACAGGTGGTGTCGTGCTCACGTAATGACAACGAGCCGAGGTGCCTCTGTGTTCCTATTCCGGGGCATCCCAAATATTTTGCACGTACCCGTCAGTTGCCGCTGATGCGTCCTGACGAGGGCGGGTGCGCTGATCTGCGGAGAAGCCTCACAGTTCACACCCAGCCGGTACGTAGTGACGTGTACGTCCGGGCCAGTAGGCGCTGTCTGCGCACCGGGGCACCTGGGGTCGGCGGATGCGCAAGAGGCGTTTCGGTCCTTCTCACGGCGGAATGCCGGGGCCCGGTCGACGCGGGCCACGACGGCGACGTTACCGGGTACGTCATCGGCGCGGGGCACCGGCCCGTCCCCGGTCACCAGACACCGTACGGCCCCGCGCGGCGGCCGGGCGACGGGTTCGTGGACCTTGGCCGGAACCGCTTCGCGGCCTCCGTCGGCGGGAACCACGCCCTGCGGGGGCCGGGCCCGCCGACGCGCCCGCGACCCACTGTCATCGCCGGACGGCACGAACAGGCCATCCGCCGTGCGAGCGCGTCCGCGACGGCCGGATATCCGCCCACTGATCGGCAAGGAGTGGTAGGCGCACATGTTGCCGGTATGTGAATTCTCCCGGCGCGCGCCGATGGTACGCAAACCGGGCTCCGCAACCCCTGGACGCCACGACGAGCGCGGAGTTTCCTGGCATACGGGGGGAGTGCGAGCGCACTGCACGGGGGTGGACGAACGGGGCACAAAAGCAACTCTCGGCGGATTGGGGCACTTTCGATGACACCTACGCTCGTGCGGCAGCACCTACCTCACTCGGGGGCTGCGCCCCAGGTGGATCAGTGGGCACGCGCGCGTGACTGGGCCGAGATTCAGGAGCGGATGCTCGTACCGCTCTACGAGGCCGTCTACGAGCGACTCGAAGTGGGCACCTCGACCAGGCTGTTGGGGCTCGGCTGCGGGTCCGGCCTGGCGCTGCTGATGGCCGCGTCGCGGGGCGCGTCGGTCACCGGTCTGCAGGCCCACGCGCCGGAGCGGCTGGCTCTCGCGCGGGAGCGTCTGCTCCCCGACGCACGGGGCACGCGTGCGCGTGCCGGCGCGCGGCTGACGGACGGGGAGCCGACGGACATCGACGGCGTGGCGACGGCCGCGTACAACCTGGTGACCGCTTTCGAGCCGGTCGGGTGTGTGGCCGGTGACTCCGAAGGCCTCACCGAGGCGCTGGCGGCGGCGAGTCCGCTCGTCGGACGAGGGGTTCCCGTGGTTCTCGCGGGCTGGGGGCCTCCGGAGCGGTGTGCCACGTCCTCGGTGCTGCGGGTCGCCGCGAAGCTGGCGGACCCCCTGCGTGGTGCGGGCAGCTGGCGCCCGGCCCTCCGTGACGACCTGGAGGAGGTCGCCCAGCGGGCCGGCCTGCGGCCCGACGGGTCCGGGCGGGTCGCGTGCCCCTTCGGGTACGCGGACGTGGACAACGCGGTCCGTGGGCTGCTGTCCACGGGGCTGTTCGACGCGGCCGTCGCCGCCACGGATCCCGATCAGGTCGACAAGGAGGTGCGGGAGGCTCTGCATCCGTACAAACGGCGGGACGGGACGGTGTGGATGCCGAACGTCTTCCGCTACCTGGTGGCCCGGACGGCCTGAGGGCTTTTTTCGCCCCCGCCGCCCCTACCCTCCCCGTCACTGCATGGGGGCTGCGCCCCCTCGCCCCCGTCTGCGCAGTTCCCCGCGCCCCCAGGTACCTGGGGG